>JAYYLR010000165.1:0-8298 GCA_036143955.1 Pseudomonadota bacterium
AAGCGCCAGCGCCATATAGGTGATCCAAGGCTGCATGAAAACGCCGGCAATCAGGATCGAGCCGCCCGCCATAACCGGCAAAACGGCGCCAACCGGAAGCTTGACGCCTTTGCCGGCAAAGGTCGGAACAGCCGACACCGCCAGACAGCCCATGGCGACGAGCCAGACGCACACATAGGCCGCCTCGCGCGCCCATGCGATCCCAAATTCGAGATCGACGGCAATCGGTACCAGAACAAGGAACGCTGCGGCGGGCGCTGGCACCCCGGTGAAATAGTCCTTCGACTCTTCGGCCGGATCGCGAATCTCGGAATCGAACCGTGCCAGTCTCAAGGCTATCGAAACCGCATAGAACATGGTCGCCCACCAGGCGAGATTTCCTGAATCCTGAAGCGCCCACAGGTAGAGACATAAGGCGGGAACGACACCGAAAACGACAAGATCGCTGAGGCTGTCGAGCGCCGCGCCAAAGGCCGAGCTGGTCTTGAAGCGCCGCGCCATGCGACCGTCAAGTGCGTCAAAGACCGCCGCCAGCGCGATCAGACCGATCACGGTCGGCCATTTTCCGGCAAGCGCGAATCGAAGCGCCGTCAGCCCTGTGATGAGGCCCGCCACCGTCAACACGTTCGGCAACAGCCAGAAAATGGAAACGGTCCGGAAACGGCGGCGTCGGCGGGGAGCGGGATCCATCAGCTCAGCCTCGCGTCGCGCGGCTCCACAAGTGCGCCTGACAGGTCTGCTATGACCGTTTCGCCGGCAACCGTCCGCTGGCCTGGCATTACCAGTACCGGTGTCGATGCCGGAAGCCAGAGATCGACCCGGCTTCCGAAGCGAATAATCCCGAACTGCTGGCCAACGGCCAGCCGGTCGCCCACACCAGCCTCGAGAAGAATGCGTCGTGCCACAAGACCCGCGATTTGAACGATGCCTACCAGCTGACCGGCACTTGTCTCCATCACGATGTTCTGGCGTTCATTGGCCTCGGAAGCCTTGTCGAGGCTTGCATTGAGGAACGCACCCTTGTGATAGCTTGTTGCCGTTATCTGACCTGCAACCGGCGCGCGGTTTACATGGACGTCGAATACATTCATGAAGATGGCGACGCGACGCCACTCGCCGGCCGGAAGGTCCAGATCCTCAGGCAGGGATGCTTCGCAGATTGAGAGGACCCGCCCATCCGCAGGCGCAACGACGAAATTGTCCGTTACCGGCGTGGTTCTGACCGGGTTTCGAAAGAAATACACGCACCACAGGCTCAGCAACACGCCCGGAAGAATGAAAGGCGACCAGAACATCGTAATGAGAAGGCTGCTGACGACGAAGATGAAAATGAAGGGCCAGCCCGCCGGATGGATGGGGACGAGAACTTCTTCTGTGATCGCCTTGTAAATATTCATCGGCGGCCTTCTGTCGCTATCTAAAACTGGAAGGCGATCAACCTAGGCTCTACGAACGCAAAAATCACGCGCAAATATGCAATGTCCGCGTCAATGCATCCATCGAGGCTATTTGGCCTCGGGCTTCCCGCCTGCATTGGCAAGGCCTCTTTGCCGAAACTCGTCGAGCTTCTTCATCATCGCGTCACGCTCCAGCGCCCGCGGCGCGTCAAGTCCGGGCACCTCCACCTCGATCACTGGACGCGGATATACGGGCGTATCCGGCAATGCCGCGGGCAGCGTGGGCACGGCCGCTCCGGACACCATCTCAACAGAGTTTTCAACCGATTCAGGGCGACTCTTGGAAGATTCGGCAGCGACATCCTGATCCAGCGCGACATTTATGCCTGTCTCACCCGGCAGGTCATTCGTTTGCTTCGGCAGTTCATCGGCAAAATCCGTCTGATCTGACGCTTCGATGACAGGCGGCGCGACGTCGGCAACCGCCGGCATGGCCCCGGAAATAACCCTGTCTATGGACTCGCCGTTGCTGGCGATTCTGTCTGCAGTATCCTCCTCGCCAGTGGTTGTTTCGCCTGGCGCATGGTCAAAGTTCGGCTCCGGTTGGGCGGGAACAATCGAAGGCGGCTTGACCGGATACAGCGCAAGCTGCTGGCGTTTGCCGGACTGAAGGGGCTGGTCGGCGACATTCCCGGCAGCGAGGTTCAGGAATTCGTCAACGAGCTGGCTTTGCCAATGGCACGCCTCGATTTCCCAGGGTCTCAGGTGCCAGGCCAAATTTTCGATGATGATGGGCTTGCCACCCATCCAGCGAACAACGTCAACGGCCATTTTCCGACCATTGATCTTTTTGCGCTTGGATACAATGGTCAGACGGCCATTGACTGCCTGCGATATGTGAAGCAGTTCGTGAGTGATTGTTTCAGCCGCGTCTCGAATCCCGGCTGCCGTCGAGACGGTCATCTCAAACATTGTTGGCGCCTTGGTGCCAAGGCCTGACCGCTGTGGACCTAGCATAGCCCTCGTCACCGGAACCCTTACCTGTTGGCTGGTTACATCGATCATGACACTCAGCGTTTTGCGCTGACGAAGGGTGAATAGACGCGCCGCGATATATTCCACCGCAACGGCGAGAAGCTCGGCCTCACCGGGAATCGCATCAACGGAATTCACTTCGATCATCGTCATTATCGGTCTCTGCGCCATTCTCTGGTCGCTGCTGAAATTTACGCAAAATTAACACAGTAAACTTTTTGTACCAAACCGATGAAAGTTCATTTATTTCAATTTGTTGAATAGTCTTTTGCATAAAAGATGGCTCGCTCAGATTGTGCGTGAGCTATAGTGAAGACACCAAAATGCGGTGAACCCCAAGCAGAGTTTCCCGCGCTCAAGAAAAAGGGATAGCGAAGATGGACAATATGTTTGACACCGGTCTTGCCCAACGCAAGGCAACCCTGGGCGATGCCTATGTCGACAAGACATTCGAAGCAGCGGACGATTTCAACAGGCCTTTCCAGGAAGCGATGACGGCCTGGTGCTGGGGTTTCGGATGGGGCGACGACGCCATCGACGCTAAAACACGCTCCATGATGAACCTTGCGATGATTGGCGCGCTTGGGAAAATGCATGAATGGGAACTGCATTGCCGTGGCGCCATCAAGAATGGTGTGACCAGAGACGAATTGCGGGCCATCATACATGTGATCGGCATTTATTGTGGTGTGCCGCAGGCAATGGAGTGTTTCAGATCGGCCCGCAAGGTGCTCGAAGAGCAGGGTGACTGACAACACTTTGCCTTGCTGTTCCCGCGTCGCCTTAGCGCGGCGCGGGCCCGTGCCACCAACCCGTCATCAATGTCAGCATGCGAACAAAAACTGGACATATTCGCCAATTTGGGTGATTTTCTTATGTCTTAACTATTCCAAGTACCGTATTGATGTGTAATGTATCCTTTGGAGAAACCATGTTTGTCCGGTACTTGAAACTGAAGGCTTGTGATTTTTAGGGGGTCATAAGTGATGCGCCGACTTTGGATGTCCTTCTTTGTGGGATCGGCCATAACCGCAGCTGGTGCAGCTGTCGCCGGCGGCTTGCCCGAAACGGGATCTGCCGCAGGCGCGACAGCCGGGTCAACTGATCAGGCCGCGGCTCCTGCCGCGACAGCAGCTGCAGCGACTGCCACAACCACGTCTACAGCCGCCTCAGGTCAGACGGCCACTGCCTCTGCGAACACGTCTTCTTCGCAGTCAACTGAAGTTGCCAGTAGCGCTTCGCCCGATGAGGGCGGTGTTGAGACCGGCTCCTTCATTGCGATTGAAGACGATCCGTTGATCATTGATGCGTCTTCGGTCGTCGACGGTGACGGCGTCGGCAGCATGCAGGTACAATGGCAGATTTCGGAAGACGGCGCAGTCTGGTCCAACCTTTCCGGTGAAATCCGGCAGTCATTCACACCGCGCGAACGGCATGTGGGCCGGCTGCTGCGTGTGCAGCTTTCCTACGTAGACGGGCAGGGCAATCTGGAAACGATCCTCAGCCCGCCATCGAGCCCGGTACAGAACGTCAATGACAAGCCAAACGGTGCGCCGCAGCTTGTTGGCGCCGCCCGTGAGGAAGATGCCCTCGTTGTTGATACGAGCATGATTTCCGACGATGACGGCCTCGGCAACTTCTCCATTATCTGGCAGCGCTCCAGCACAAAGACCGAGTGGCAGGCCTTCCCCGAGACCAACGGTGAGGTGCTACAGCTTTCACAGCGCCATGTCGGATATTCCTACCGCGCGGTTGTCTCCTACAGCGACGGTCACGGCACGAAAGAGCTGCTTGTCACCAGCCCGTCTGAAACCGTGCAGAATGTGGACGACCCGGTTCAGGGCGAAGTCCTCATCAAGGGCGAAGCTACCGAAGGCGAGACGATCCTTGTCAGCACGTCCGGCGTATCTGATGAAGACGGCATCGCCAGCATGTCGATCGGTTGGGAAGCTTCAACTGACGGCCGCAACTGGCGTGCCATCGAGACGGGTGGGTCGACACAGCTTGCCCTCAATCAGCCGTTGGTCAACAAGCAGATTCGCGCACGGGTAGCGGTGGTTGACAGTTTCGGTGTCGAGACGGTGATTTTCAGCCAGGCAACAAATACTGTAAGGAACGTCAACAACAAACCGGCCGGAACAATCTTTGTTCGCCGCGTTGGCGGATAAGACAGACCCGGTACGTTCCGCATCCCGGGACAATCAGGAAAGGGCCCGCGAGGGCCCTTTTTACTGCGCGAAAAAATTTTGATCTGATGGTCGATTTTTCGCTTCCCACAGATTCTCTTTGCGTCCACACTGTATCTTGTATGGAACGCACGGTATTGCACCTAAGTGTTGATAATACGAGCGGGAGCGCCCGCAGGGACCTTTTACCCCTGAAATTCCACGCTGACATTTTTGCCGACCATACCTCACCTGAAAACTCGTCTCTCTCGACCCAGTCAATGGAGCACAAGAATGCGCCTGACCGACCGTGACCATCGGCCGGAATGCCATGTCATTCCGTTCAACCGCCCCGAGATCCAGCCTGAGGAAGTCGCCGCGACGAGCATCGCTGCCGTTATAGCCGTGACAGTACTTCACACCTCGTCCGAATCTCCCGAGGACCGACTTCTGGCAATTCTTGAGCAGAGCGGCGAGGTTGAAATCTTGGATGCTGATGAAGCCTTTGGAGCCTACGAGGCATCAGACGCCGAGGCATATATGGTGCCGGTCAACGACAACGGGCAGTTTGCGGTCCTTTAGCATTGGCTATCGGCACTATGACGGCACCTCAGTGTGCCGCCACAATGCCGGCGATCCAGATCCACAGCGGCAGGGACACCGCTCCGGCAAGCGTCTGCAGCGAAATAATTTCTGCCATAAGCTGAGAATCGCCACCAAGCTCCGTGGCAAGAGTGTAGGTTGAGCTTGCCGTTGGCGCCGCACCCACTGCGGCCAGAACGGCTAGAGCCAGCGGGCTGAGACCCACCACAAGCCCGATCGCAACAAGCGTCATTGGGAAGACAAGAATTTTCGCAATTATCGCCAATGCCAGCGCGGCCGCATTGCTGCGGATCGCGGCGAACCGGAGTGAGGCGCCAATATTCAGAAGCAGAAGTGGCAGAGCTGCCGCGCCAAGGATGGCCGCCGCCTGTGCGAGGAATCCCGGCACCGGTATTTCAAGCAGATTGACCGCCACCCCGACCAGCATCGAACCAAGAAGCGGATTGCGCGCTATTTCGGAAAGAATGGCGCGCTTCATGTCGCGCTCGCCAGCCGGCCGGCTCAGGACAAGGATGGCGGCAACCGAGACGATGTTCGAGATCGGAACAAGGAACGCGATGGCAATTGCGCCGAGTTGAAGCGCAGCAACCCCGAAGGTTCCCTGAAGCACGGAAAGTACAAGAAAGCCGTTATGTCTTAGCGCGCCCTGAATTAGTGAACTCAGTGAGGGGCCGGGCATGGCGATGGCGCGTCCTGCAACAATGGCAAAGGCAACGATCACGGTGCTGCCGCCAATGATTGTGACAAGAAAGGGAATGAGCGCGACAGCGCTGAGGTCTGCCTGAGACATCAGGTTGAACAGCAGGCCGGGGAAAAGCACCCAGTAGCAGAGTGGCGAGAGCGCCTGCCAGGTCACCGCAGGCAAAAAGTTACGCTGTTTCAGCACATAGCCAAGCGCAACGATCGCCAATGTGGCGGCGATCGCCGATAACATCAGGCGTACCGTGAGTTGGTAAGGCGCCCGGCACCGGGCATGTGCGGCCTAGGCCGCATCGTCTTTCTGATCACCGGACAGCATACGCACACCGCGCCATGCCAGGGGCATCAGCCCGGCCGCGACGATCAGCTTGAGCACATCGCCATAGAGGAATGGCTTCACGCCAACGGCGACGGCCTTTTCGAAACCAAGGAACTGTCCCAGCCAGGCGGCGCCAAACAGATAGATCACGGCGGTTCCGACAAGCATGGCAAGCGCGGTGGAAACCGGGCCACGCCCCGCACCGCGTTCAGCCATGTAGCCGATCACAAAAGCGGCAGAAACAAAGCCAACCAGATACCCGCCCGTCGGGCCGATCAATACCGGCCATCCGGCTGCACCATTGGCAAAGACAGGCAATCCCATGCCACCCTCGAGGAGATAGGCAAGAACCGTCGCGGCGCCAAGCCGCGATCCGTAGGCCATCCCGATCATCAGAACGACAAGGGTCTGGCCCGTCACCGGCACGGGTGAGATTGGAATTCGAAACGCAAATTGAGCCGAGATGGCCAGAAGCGCGCTGCCGACCAGTAGAAGAGCAATCTGCGAAAACAGTGACAGCATCCTGTCATCTGCAAAACGCGGTGCAAGCAGCGTGTCGGCGAGCGTCATCGAACGACGCAACCTGGGCGACAAAGCGTTCATATTCGGGATCTCGCTTTCATTGGCAATGGCGAACACCGCGAAGGTCTTGCGCGGCGATCCCGAATATAGCCGCCTGTATGGCAAAGACAAGCCACCAGCGACCCGCAAGCAACAAACATCGAGCGTGCTTTCACACAACATTGAGATAGGATGTGTCGCAACGGCATGGTCTATCCCCGTCGATTGATGCTAAGCAATTCCCAGTAATTTTGTCGTCCGCCCGGTGCGTTCGCTCTTCAGGCGGCACCGCGCGCAGCTAAGGGATCCACCATGGACAGATTCTTCGGACTAAGCGAAGCGAACACCACAATCCGCCGCGAAATACTGGCCGGCCTCAGCACATTCCTTACGATGTCCTTCATCGTTGCCGTGAACCCGATGTTCCTTGCCGATGCCGGAATCCCGTTTGCGGCCGGTTTCGTGGCTACCGTATTGGCAACGTCGATCGGCACCGCAATCATGGCGCTTTGGGCGAAATGGCCGGTGGCCGTCGCACCCGGCATGGGCTTGAACGCCTATTTCGCCTACGGTCTGGTCCTTGGACAGGGATTTACCTGGCAGCAGGCGCTGACCGCCGTGTTCGCGGCGTCGGTGCTGTTTTTCCTGTTCTCGCTATCGCGTCTTCGCAGCTGGCTGATCGGCGCGATTCCGGCGTCTCTCAGAGCCGGGATCACTGCCGGTATAGGACTGTTTCTGGCGATGATCGGGCTTCAGGGAATGGGACTTGTCGTCGATGATCCGGATACGCTTCTTCGGCTCGGCGCGGTGAACACGCCTGATCTGCTCCTTGCGCTAGCCGGTCTCTTGATGATGGCTGGACTGGCGGCACGCGGCATCCAGGGCGGCATCCTTCTGACCATCCTCGCGCTGAGCCTTGTCGGCTGGGCAAGCGGCCTTGCGGAATTTGGCGGCGTTACCTCAGCCCCGCCCATGGCGAGCGCCGCTTTTGCGCTCGACTTTTCAACCGTGATGAGCTTCGGTTTCCTTTCGGTGGTCTTCGTGCTGTTCTTCCTCGATTTTTTCGACACGACCGGCACGCTCACCGGCATTGCCGACCTTGCAGGCAAACGCAGGCCGGATGGCAGCATTGAAAAGCTCGACCGGGCGGTGCTCGCCGACACCGGCGCTTCGGTTGTCGGCAGCCTGCTCGGCACATCCAGCATGACAACCTATCTCGAAAGCGCGACCGGTCTGCGTGCCGGCGGGCGGACCGGCCTTACCGCGCTGACCGTGTCGGCGCTGTTCCTGCTCTGCCTGTTCTTCGAACCGCTTTTCGCCTCGATCCCGCCCTTCGCCACCGCACCCGCGCTGGTCTTTGTTGCCGCCGGCTTCCTCGCGCCTTTGGGCCGTCTCGACTGGGACGATATGGCAACGGCCGTTCCGGTGATGCTGATGGCCGTGCTTATGCCGTTGACCTTTTCGATTGCCGCCGGGATCGCTGTCGGCTTCATCGCCCATGTCGTGATTTTTCTTCTTG
>JAYYLR010000166.1:0-3448 GCA_036143955.1 Pseudomonadota bacterium
GCCGCGAGGCCTTCTTTTCGACAAGCGATGTCGTGACCCTGCATGTAAGGCTGAAGCCATCGACGACGGGGCTGATCACGGCCGACGACCTGGCCCTGATGGGGCCGGGATCCGTTCTCGTCAACACTTCACGCGCTGGGCTGATCGCACCAGGCGCCCTAAAAGCGGCGTTGGATGCCGGGCGCCCGGGACAGGCTGCGATCGATGTGTTCGACGAGGAACCGATTACCTGGACCGACGACCCGCTCGCGACGCACCCGCGGCTTGTCGCGACACCGCATATCGGTTTCGTCACCGAGGACGAGCTGGAGATCCAATTCGCCGATATATTCGATCAGGTTGTGGCATGGCGCGACGGGGCGCCGATCCACATGATCAACCCCGAGGCTTGGGATCGTCGCTGACCGGGTCTTCGCGTGCGCCCAGCCGAAGCGCCATCGCCGGCAGGGACAGGAAGATCAGCATCACCCTGACGGTGTGGTGAAAGGCGACAAAAGCGACGTCGAAACCGAAGATCAGCGCCAGCAGGGTAACTTCGTAGAGGCCGCCCGGAACGAAGGCCAGCCAGGCTGTCAGGAAGCTGACACCGGTTGCCTTGGCCACCAAGACCGTTGCCAAAAAATAGGCTGTGAGGATCAGCGCCGTCGCTGCGCAGGCATCACGAAGATAGCCAAGAAGTTCCCTGAACGGCACCTTTGCCAGCCGGGCGCCGACAGCCCCGCCAATGGCAAGCTGCGCCAGTATGACGAATTCGTTGACGCGCGGCAGTTCGGCCCATCCCATCAGATGGAACAGTGTCGATATGCCAACCGGTCCGATCAGATGCGGCATCGGAACGCGTCCCCATTTTGCCAGGAACCAGCCAACCAGACCGAGGCCGACAAAGGTGACGATGTCCATTGCCGGCAGCGAAAAGATGCTCGGCATCGTGAGCAGCGCCGTATTCGATCTGTCGACGGCCTGCTGGCCTTCGATCAAGCCGAGAAGCATCGGCGTGGATACGAAGACAATCACCACCCGCACAAGGTGGAACAGCGCCACCACATAGTCGCGGTCGACCATCTCCCGTGCCATGGCGATGGCCTCGGCCTGGCCGCCTGGAACGCTGCACAGAAGCGCCAGCGGCGGTTCATAGCCTCGCGCCCGGCACAGGAACTGATAGCCGATTACGGTCACGATGACGGTTGTCACGATCATGGTCGTGAGGGTCAGCCACCATTGGCCTGCCTGCGCCAGTACCGCCTGGTTGAAGGTGGCGCCGATCAGGACGCCGAGGCCAAGGACCACGGGTTTGTGGAACCAGCGGGCGACACCGAGATGCGGGCGCAGCGGTTTCACAAGGCTGCCACCGAACCAGACGCCAAACAGGCTTCCCATCAGATAGGGGGCCGGTATGCCGAGCTGCAGACATACCCATCCGCTTGAAAGGGCGATGGCGAAAGTCACGACAAGACAGCGCAGATCGCCTGTCAGCAACTCTTTCATGGTTTGGCGTGTGGTGTCCGACATCTCAGTCCAGCTCCGTGCTTGCCGTCAGGCTGAGAAGTTCCAGCCGTGCCCGGAGTGCGGCCTCGAGATGTGCGCGCATGGCGTTTGAAGCAGCCTCGGTATCGCGCAGCTGGATGGCTTCGTTGATCGCCTCATGCTCGGTGCGGATCGCCGTCGCCCGCTCGGGAAGCGAATAAGCGGTGGCACCAAGAAGAACCATCAGGCGTGAGAGTTTTTCGAGGCTTTCCGACAGGAACCTGTTGCCTGCCGCTTGCAGGATGGCATGGTGGAACTGCCGATTGTGGCGCGCCAGCGTTTGTGGGGCCGCCCCGTCAGCGATCAGCGCCACTTCGGCCTCGCAAATCGATCCGATCACCTGCCGCTCCGGTTTTGTGGCGTTCTCGGCTGCCAGCTGCGCTGCCATGGCCTCCAGCGTGCCACGCAACTCATAGAGGCTTCGCACGTCGCGCCAGCCAAGGCGGCGAACGCGGAGCCCGTCATCGTCACGCTCCAGAATTCCTTCTGCACGCAGTGCGGCCAATGCCTCGCGCAGGGGTGTGCGGCTGACCGACAGCGCATTCACAAGCTCGATTTCCTTGAGCCTTGCGCCCGGCGCAAGCGCTCCTGACTGAATGGCGGCAAGAAAAAGCTGCCGGAGCCGCGCTGGGGCTGCTGACGGCAGGTCGTCGCGCTGGGCGAGCTGCCGGGTCAGTTCAGCCCAGTTGATACTGTCTGTCGCCTTGACTTCCATATCGATCATCACGTACCTGCATACATATGTATACAGGTACCGACAATCGCTTTTCGCGGCTTTGGGACATTCTTGTGATCGGCGCTGGCAATGCCGGGTTATGCGCTGCCATAACCGCAGCCGAGGCCGGGTGCTCGGTTCTTGTCATTGAAGCGGCCACACGCGACATGCGTGGTGGCAACACACGGCACACACGCAACCTGCGGGCCATGCATGAGGCACCGACCGACGTGCTGACCGATGCCTACAGTTTCGAGGAATATTTCGACGATCTCATGCGGGTGACGCGCGGCATCACCAACCAGGAGCTGGCAAGCCTGACGCTCGAGAAGTCGGCAGAGCTGACCGGCTGGCTCGGTGAGCGAGGTGTGCGGTTTCAGCCGGCTCTGTCGGGAACACTGAATCTGGGACGCACAAACGCCTTCTTTCTGGGTGGTGGAAGGGCGCTGCTGAACAGCCTGTGCCGTCACGCCGAGGGCCTAGGTGTCGAGTTCCTTTATGAAACCGAGGTTGCCGAGATGCGCATGGAGGATGGCTATTGCGACGGTGTCGGACTTGCCGACGGGCGAACATTGGGCGCAAAGAAAGTCATCACAACGGCTGGTGGTTTTGAGGCCAATCTTGAATGGCTTGCCGAGGGCTGGGGCGATTCGGCGAAGAATTTCCTCGTCCGCGGAACGCCATACAACACCGGAACAGTTCTGCGTAGCCTTCTCGACCATGGCGCCAAGCCGGTCGGCGAGCTCGATCAGTGCCATGCCGTGGCGATCGACGCGCGGGCGCCGAAATTTGACGGTGGCATTGCCAGCCGGATCGACGGCGTGCCCTTCGGCATCGTCCTGAACCGCGATGCGGCCCGCTTCTATGACGAGGGCGAGGATTTCTGGCCGAAGCGCTATGCCATCTGGGGACGGCTTGTCGCCGGACAGCCTGACCAGATTGCCTACGCCCTGCTGGACTCGGCTGGTGTCGCCAGATTCATGCCCTCGGTCTTTACGCCAATATGCGACGACAGCATCGAGGGGCTTGCCGAGCAGCTCGGTCTTGATCCGGCCCGTACACGCGCCGCGGTGGACGAATTCAACGCCGCCTGTCCCGACGGGCCGATCGATCAGTCGGTCCTCGACGGCAAGGCCACAAGCGGTCTGACGCCTGAAAAGACGAACTGGGCGGCGCCGATTGAAAAGCCGCCCTTCTACGGGTTCCCGC
>JAYYLR010000167.1:0-3347 GCA_036143955.1 Pseudomonadota bacterium
CGCCGCCGCCCGTTCCCTGTCGATGTGATGCCGCACCAGCCATGTGCCTGTGTTTACCCGCGAAGGGCGGCGGTGGTCCAGCCCCCCAATTTCCGTCTGGAAAAATCGCCCTTCCGGGGCTATATCAGTAGCGACCGTCGTGAGGCGCTCCTCAGGCTGGCCCGCCCGCTTTTCGGGTGACAGATTTCACAAGCGATGCGTGCAGGCGCCGGTGTGCGATGCGGCCGTTAAGCCGCGTGAACTGGCAATGCGATCCTGCCTGACAGGCGCGGGACAGACATCCGCGCCGACGCATCGACACATCGCGGCTCGCGGCCTGACCGGCCGCTCGCAAGGTGGTTCTGGGGGAAGACAAAGTGGGGGATGACATGTCGTTGTACAAAAGCTATCTGGACGAAATCGAGACGCGCCAGCTTCAGGGCCTGAAGCCGAAGCCGATCGACAATGGCGATCTTGTCGCCGAACTGATCGCGCAGATCCGCGACACCGGCCATGAGCACCGCGCCGCGTCGCTCGATTTCCTGATCTACAACACGCTCCCCGGAACGACCGGCGCCGCCGGCGTGAAGGCGAAATTCCTGAAGGACATCATCCTCGGCGAGACCGTCGAGGAAATTTCCCCGGCCTTCGCCTTCGAGCTCCTGTCCCACATGAAGGGCGGCCCGTCGGTCGAGGTGCTTCTCGACCTGGCGCTTGGCGATGATGCTGCGATCGCCGCCGATGCCGCCGATGTGCTGAAGACCCAGGTATTTCTCTATGAGGCCGACACCGACAGGCTGAAGGAAGCCTATGCCGCCGGAAACCCGGTGGCGAAGGACATTCTCGAGAGCTATTCCGAAGCCGAATTCTTCACCAAGCTTCCCGACATTGACGAAGAGATCAAGGTCGTCACCTATATCGCCGCCGAAGGCGACATCTCGACCGACCTTCTGTCGCCCGGCAACCAGGCGCATTCGCGCTCCGACCGCGAGCTTCACGGCAAATGCATGATCTCCGAGGATGCGCAGGCGGAAATCCGGAAGCTTCAGAAACAGCATCCCGACAAGCAGGTGATGCTGATCGCCGAGAAGGGAACGATGGGCGTCGGCTCCTCGCGGATGTCGGGGGTCAACAATGTCGCGCTGTGGACCGGCCGCCAGGCAAGCCCCTACGTGCCGTTCGTGAACGTCGCGCCGATCGTCGCCGGCACCAACGGCATCTCGCCGATCTTCCTGACCACCGTCGGCGTGACCGGCGGCATCGGGATCGATCTGAAGAACTGGGTGAAGAAGCTCGACGCCGACGGGAACCCGATCCTGAACAATGACGAGAACCCGGTTCTCGAACAGAAATATTCGGTCGAGACGGGAACGGTCCTGACCATCAACACGCGCGACCAGAAGCTGTATGACGAGGCGGGCGAAGAGGAGCTTGTCGAGGTGGCCTCGTCCTTCACGCCGCAGAAGCTCGAATTCATGAAAGCCGGCGGCTCCTACGCCATCGTCTTCGGCAAGATGCTTCAGACCTTCGCCTGCGAGACGCTGGGGATCGAGCTGAAATCCGCCTACGCCCCGTCGAAGGAGATCTCGGTCGAGGGCCAGGGCCTGACCGCGGTCGAGAAGATCTTCAACGCCAACGCCGTCGGCGTCGCGCCGGGAACGGTTCTCCACGCCGGATCTGACGTGCGGGTGAAGGTGAACATCGTCGGCTCGCAGGACACCACGGGCCTGATGACGGCGCAGGAGCTCGAGGCGATGGCCGCAACCATCATCTCGCCGACCGTCGACGGTGCCTACCAGTCAGGCTGCCACACGGCGTCGGTCTGGGATTTCAAGGCGCAGGAGAACACCCCGCGGCTGATGAAGTTCATGCATGATTTCGGGCTGATCACCGCCCGCGACCCGAAGGGCGTCTACCATTCGATGACCGACGTCATCCACAAGGTGCTGAACGACATCACCGTGGACGACTGGGCGATCATCATCGGCGGTGATTCGCACACCCGCATGTCGAAGGGCGTCGCCTTCGGGGCCGATTCCGGCACCGTGGCGCTGGCGCTGGCGACCGGCGAGGCGACGATGCCGATCCCGGAGTCGGTCAAGGTGACCTTCAAGGGCAGGATGGCCGACCATATGGATTTCCGTGACGTCGTCCACGCCACGCAGTCGCAGATGCTGCGCCAGTTCGGCGACAACGTCTTCCAGGGCCGGATCATCGAGGTCCATATCGGAACGCTTCTCGCCGACCAGGCCTTCACCTTCACCGACTGGACGGCCGAGATGAAGGCGAAGGCGTCGATCTGCATTTCCGAGGACGACACGCTGATCGAATCGCTTCAGATCGCGCGCGACCGCATCAGCATCATGATCGAGAAGGGCATGGAGAACGACAACGGCATGCTGCAGCGCCTTGTCGACATCGCCGAGCGGCGCATCGCCGAGATCAGGTCCGGCGAGAAGCCGGCGCTGGCGCCTGACGCGAATGCAAGCTACGCGGCCGAGGTGGTTGTCGATCTCGACCTGATCGACGAGCCGATGATCGCCGACCCGGATGTCAACAACGCCGATGTGTCGAAGCGCTACACGCATGACACGATCCGGCCGATTTCCTTCTATGGCGCCGACAAGAAGGTCGATCTCGGCTTTGTCGGGTCCTGCATGGTGCACAAGGGCGACGTGAAGATCGTCGCGCAGATGCTTCGCAATCTCGAACGTCATAAGGGCAGCGTCGATTTCAAGGCGCCGCTTGTCGTCGCCGCCCCGACCTACAACATCATCGACGAGCTGAAGGTCGAGGGGGACTGGGACATCCTGCAGAAATATTCCGGTTTCGAGTTCGACGACAGTTCGCCGAAGACCGAGGCCCGCACCGAATACGAGAACATCCTCTATCTCGAGCGGCCGGGATGCAATCTGTGCATGGGCAATCAGGAGAAGGCGGCGAAGGGCGACACGGTCCTCGCCACCTCGACGCGCCTGTTCAAGGGACGGGTTGTCGAGGATTCCGACGCCAAGAAGGGCGAATCGCTTCTGGCCTCGACGCCGGTTGTGGTCCTGTCGGCCGTTCTCGGCCGGACGCCGACGCTTGACGAATACAAGGCCGCCGTCGAAGGCATCGACCTGACCAAGTTCGCGCCGCCGACCGAACGCCCGCAGACCACCCAGTCGGCTCATTTCTAGGCGCGCCTTCACAGCCGGACATCACGCCCCCGCCGGTTCGCCCGGCGGGGGTTTTTCACACCTCCCGCCGTGCCGCCGCGATCCGCGCCGCCGCGGTGTCGAGATAGTCCGGCGAGATGTCGATCCCGATCCAGTCGAGCCCGCGTTCATCGGCGACAAGCCCGGTCGTGCCGCTGCCGATGAACGGAT
>JAYYLR010000168.1:0-12070 GCA_036143955.1 Pseudomonadota bacterium
GTGCCGGGGCCTTCATGGGCGGCAGGCGGCCGGCGATCATCATGCAGAACACGGCCATCGGCGTGACCATCAACGCGCTGACGACCCTGATCCAGTATTACCGCATCCCGCTGCCGATGCTGATCAGTTATCGCGGTGAAATCGGCGAGCCGGTGGCCTGCCAGGTCGAGATGGCGGTGCACACAAAGGCGCTTCTGGCGCAGCTCAACATTCCGACCTACCATTTCCATAAGGCCGAGGATGCCGAAGAGTTGTCGCCGATCCTCAATCATGCCTACATGGCGCGCAAGCCTACCGCCGTGCTGATGGACGCAACCTTCTGGAAGGGGCAGTGAGACTATGATCAGAAGCGATGTTTTGAAGACACTCATCCCGTTGATTTCGGATCGGCTCGTTGTGACCAATATCGGCCTTCCAAGCCAGGAGATGCATCTTCTGGACGACCAGCCGACCAATTTCTACATGCTCGGCACGATGGGGCTTGCTTCGTCGATCGGGCTCGGCCTGGCGCTGGCTCAGGACAAAAAGGTTATCGCCATTGATGGTGACGGTTCGGTGCTGATGAATCTCGGCACGCTGCCTACGATTGCTAACAATCAGGCGCCGAACTTCATCCTGCTGATCATCGACAATGGAAGCTATGGCTCGACAGGTGACCAGACCACCTATGCGGGTATGAAGACATCGCTTGCGGCCGTTGCCTTGGCAAGTGGGTGCGATCATGTCGTTGAATGCGACGCCGCCGATACGGCTGCAGCCATGGAGGCCGCGCTCGCCGTGGATCATGCCACTATCATCATCTCGAAATGCGAGTCGGGCAACATCAAGGTGCCTGTGATCGAGCATGACCCGGTGATGATCAAGGAACGCTTCATGGCCGAAGTGGTAAGGTAGCGGGGCGGCAGATGGATGGTCCTGCCGCTCTTTTGTCGCTGGCCGGCCGCGTCGCCTGCGTCACCGGCGCGAGCGCCGGGCTTGGACAGCGCGCGGCTACAGCACTGGCGAACGCTGGGGCTTTTGTTGTCGGAGTCGCCCGCCGCGAGGATGCCTTGCAGACATGGGCCGTTGAGGACAGTGTCCGCCGCGCTGAAAATCATCCTTTCCTCATCCTGATTCCGAGTGGTCGTTCCATTTGTCGCAACGCGGCATCTAGATATTCGTGGGCGGTCTTCCCATTTCCGCGTCATGGATGATCTGACACCAATTTCCCTGAATGCCGCTGACCGCATGTCTGCATGGCAACTTGTGGCCGTATTGGCGGGGGTCGGCGTAAGCCGCACGCTACCCGACACGATGAAGGGCGGACGCAGGGCCGCGCTTGCGGCATTGGCCGAAATTGATCCGCATGCCTATGCCGCCAGCCGCAACCATCTCGATGGGGCCGTGACCCGCCTTTCGCCCTACATCCGGCATGGGGTCCTGAGCCTTGACGAGGTTCGAAATCATGCCATCGCCGCCGTGCGCGATCCTCGCGAAGCCGAGAAATTTGTTCAGGAGCTTGCCTGGCGGGATTACTGGCAGCGGATATATCTCGCGCATCCCTACAGGATCTGGAATGACGTCGAGGCCTACAAGACGGGATTCGATGCCAGCGAGTATGAACAGGAACTGCCCCGTGACATTGCGGAAGCCGAAACGGGCGTCGCCTGCATCGACCAGTTTGCCACCATGCTGATGGAAACCGGTTACCTTCACAACCATGCCCGTATGTATCTTGCGGCATACATCGTGCACTGGCGCCGTGTTTCCTGGCAGGCCGGCGCCCGCTGGTTCCTTGAACATCTCATCGACGCCGACCCGGCGAGCAACAACCTGTCCTGGCAGTGGGTGGCAAGCACGTTCTCGAACAAGCCCTACATATTTAACCTCGACAATGTCGCGAAATACAGCGGGCATGACATCAACACCCGCATGTCCGACAACCGTGTGCTGGCCTATTCCTACGAGCGGCTCGGCGAACTTCTTTTCCCGAACCTTGGTGCGCCACATGGCTGACCTGATCTGGCTCAATGAGGATGCGCTCCGACGCACGCATCCCGTGTTCACTATCGCCGGTTCGGGTGCGGCAGCCGTCTTCGTCTGGGAGCGCGGCTATTTCGAAGCATGCCATATCGGACTGAAACGTCAGCTCTTCATCTATGAGACCCTGGCCGAGATCGGAGTCGAGCTTTTTGAGGGCAAGCCCGACATGGTCTTGCCGAGACTGATGCGCGAACGCGGTATCGACCGTGTGCTGGTGCCGGCGAGCCCGAACCCGGAAATCATCCGCCGTGTTGCGGCGCTTCGCCTCGCAATGACGGATGTCAGCGTCGAGACGGTGGAGGACACACCCTTCGTCACTCCGACCCGCGAGCTGGATCTTGGCCGTTTCTTCCGTTACTGGAACAAGGTCCGGAAAAGCGCGATGCGCCCGCACGGTGTCTGAGGACCGACCACCGCCACATCCCGAAAGCATTTGATCCGCCCCTTGGCTTTCCGATAAAATCATCGATCCAAGTGATCGATGTCCCGGGATGTTCAGATGACAGATATTCTTGCCGAACTCGAGGCGAAACGCGCCAAGGCGCGTCTCGGTGGCGGGCAGCACCGCATTGATACCCAGCACGGCAAGGGCAAGCTGACGGCGCGTGAACGCATAACCCTGCTTCTCGACGATGAGTCGTTCGAGGAATGGGATATGTTCGTCGAGCATCGCTGCCATGATTTCGGCATGGAAGAGATGAAGGTTCCCGGCGACGGTGTCGTGACGGGATACGGGACCATTTCCGGACGGCCGGTCTTTGTCTATTCGCAGGATTTCACCGTGCTTGGCGGGTCGCTGTCGGAAACACACGCTGCCAAGATCTGCAAGATCATGGATCAGGCCATCAAGACCGGAATTCCGCTGATCGGCCTCAATGATTCCGGCGGAGCGCGGATCCAGGAGGGTGTTGCCTCGCTTGGTGGCTATGCCGAAGTGTTCCAGCGCAATGTCCTGGCATCCGGCGTGGTGCCGCAGATTTCACTGATCATGGGCCCCTGTGCCGGCGGTGCGGTCTATTCTCCGGCGATCACAGATTTCATCTTCATGGTCGAGGGGTCGAGCTACATGTTCGTGACCGGTCCCGACGTCGTGAAAACGGTGACGCATGAGGATCTGACGGCAGAGGAGCTCGGCGGGGCGAAGATGCACAGCCGAGTGTCCGGAGTGGCGCACGGAACGTTCGAGAACGATGTCGAAATGCTGATGCAGACGCGGGCGCTGATGTCCTACCTGCCGCTTTCGAACCGTGAGGCGGCGCCGGTGGTCCCATGCCACGATCCTATCGACAGGCCGTCGGCGGTGCTCGACCAGATCATCCCGGCGAACGCCAACACCCCCTACGACATGCGCCAGGTGGTGCTTCAGATTGTCGACAATGGCGAGTTCTTCGAAATTCATCAGAATTACGCATCCAACATCATCTGCGGCTTTGGCAGGATCGAAGGCAAGACGGTCGGCATCGTCGGCAATCAGCCGATGGTCCTTGCCGGCTGTCTTGACATCAATGCGTCGCGAAAGGCGGCCCGGTTCGTTCGCTTCTGCGATGCCTTCAACATTCCGCTTGTGACTCTTGTCGATGTGCCAGGCTTCATGCCGGGACTGGCGCAGGAGACCGGTGGCATTATCTCGAACGGAGCAAAGCTCCTCTTCGCCTATGCCGAAGCGACTGTGCCGAAAGTGACCTTGATCACGCGCAAGGCCTATGGTGGCGCATATGACGTGATGGCCTCAAAGCACCTTCGCGGTGACGTCAACTATGCCTGGCCAAGCGCCGAGATCGCCGTGATGGGGCCGGAAGGCGCAGCGCGGATCATCTTCCGCGAGGACGCGGCGGACCCGGACAAGCTGGCTGCCAAGACAGACGAATACCGGGAGAAATTTGCCAACCCCTTTGTGGCGGCTGGCCGCGGCTACCTCGACGATATCATCATGCCGCGCAATTCGCGCCGCAGGATTGCCCGCGCGCTGACGATGCTCGCCGACAAGCAGCTGGAGAATCCGGCCCGCAAACATGACAACCTTCCGCTGTAGCCACCATCCCGATGACGGGCCGAGACACCATGTTCAGTAAAATCCTGATTGCCAATAGAGGGGAAATCGCCTGCCGGATCATGCGGACTGCCAAGCGCATGGGGATCGCCACAGTTGCGGTCTATTCCGATGCCGATGCCGGCACGCCGCATGTCACGATGGCGGACGAGGCGGTTCATATTGGCGGTGCGGCTTCGGCGGACAGCTATCTTCGTGCGGACCGAATCATCGAAGCGGCACAACAGACCGGCGCCGAGGCCATCCACCCCGGGTTCGGGTTCCTGTCTGAGAACGCCGATTTCGTCAATGCCGTCGAGGCGGCCGGACTGGTCTTTATTGGCCCGGGTCCGAAGGCGATCGCCGTCATGGGGGACAAGATTGAATCCAAGGCGCTGGCCGAATCCGCAGGTGTCTCGATTGTCCCCGGCACACCAGGCGCCGTTGAGGATGTCGATACCGCGCTCGCTGCGGCGAAGAAAATCGGCTACCCGGTCATGGTCAAGGCCTCCGCCGGCGGCGGTGGCAAGGGCATGCGTGTCATCGAGAGCGCCGATGAGCTGGCCGACGGCATGCGCGCGGCGATGAGCGAGGCGCAGACCGCATTCGGTGATTCCCGCGTATTCATCGAGAAATTCGTCGTTCAGCCGCGCCACATCGAAATTCAGCTTCTTGCCGACCAGCATGGCAATGTCGTCTATGTCGGAGAGCGCGAATGTTCGATCCAGAGGCGCCACCAGAAGGTGATTGAGGAGGCGCCGAGCCCGTTCATTTCGCCTGAAACCCGCGCCGCCATGGGAAGCCAGGCTGTGGATCTGGCGAAGGCGGTGGACTACCGGTCTGCGGGCACGGTGGAATTCATCGTCGGGGCGGATCAGGATTTCTATTTTCTAGAGATGAATACGCGTCTCCAGGTGGAACACCCGGTGACCGAGATGGTCTATGGTCTGGACCTGGTCGAACAGATGATACGAGTTGCCGCGGACAAAAAGCTGTCGATAACCCAGGATGACATCGTTGCAGACGGATGGGCAATCGAGGCACGGGTCTATGCCGAGGATCCGGCACGGGGTTTTCTTCCTTCGATCGGGCAGCTCACTCGCTACCGGGAACCTGCCGGTGACAGCGTCCGTGTCGATTCCGGTGTCGAGGAAGGTGGCGAGATCTCGATGTACTATGATCCAATGATCGCCAAGCTGGTGGCGCATGCGCCGACCCGTGACGCCGCCATGGACAGGCTTCATCTCGCGCTGGACCATTATGAGATCGACGGGATCGCCAGCAACAGACAGTTCCTGTCCGCGGTGTTGGAGAACAAGGTCTTTCGCAGCGGAAATCTGACGACGGGTTTCATTGCCGAGGAATTTGACGGGGATTTTGTTGCCGTACCTCCTGAGGCAGCGCAGTCTGGCCGCCTTACGGCGCTTGGCACCGCCATCGTCGCCCTCAGGCAGGACGAGCGGCATTTTGGCCAGGACGGCCGTGATTTCGTCGTGATTGATCAGGCTGGGACGCGAACACATGTTGTCGTTGCCGGCCTCAGCAATACCCAGGCCGAACTTGTTGTTGACGGAAAGACCGTCGTTATCAACGGCCTCATCCGCGGGCCGGTTCATCTTTTCGACGGCACGATCAACGAAGAGCCGGTTGCGGTCCAGGTGCGCCAGCATGGCCACCTGATCAGTTTGACAAGGGGCTCGTCACGACTTGCGCTGTCGGTCCTGCCGGCACGCTATGCCGCAATGCTCGACCATATGCCGGCTGCGGCCGAGGGCGATGGCGCCGACGAGATTGCGGCACCGATGCCGGGCCAGATCACGAAACTGCTTGTCGAGATCGGCGACGAGGTCCAGGCGGGTCAGGATGTCGCCATCATCGAAGCGATGAAAATGGAAAATGTGCTGTCGTCCGAGGCGCGTGGAAGCGTGAAGTCAATCGAAGTGAAGATTGGTGACAACCTGAATGTCGACGACATCATCATGACGCTGGACCTTGCCGAGGACGACGCCTAGCCGTTCCTGTCCTCACGGATCATGTCGGCTGCCTTTTCGGCGATCATGATGGTTGGGCCGTTGGTGTTGCCGGATACGAGCTGCGGCATGATCGAGGCATCCACAACCCGCAATCCCTCTATGCCGTGAACACGAAGACGTGGATCGACAACGTCACCCCGCGTCGGATCGGGCCCCATGCGGCAGGTCGATACGGGATGATAGAGCGTCACGCCGGTCGCCCTCGCATAGGCCAGAAGGTCGGCATCGTCGGCCGCACCCGGCCCGGGTTTCATTTCGTTCTCGACATGCGGTTTCATCACCTCGCTCTCCATGATGTCCCGCGCAATCTTCATGCCGGCAACATGGACCCGGCAATCCTCTTCCGTGCCCAGATAGTTGGGCTTTATTGCCGGTGCCTTCATCGGATCTCTGGTGAAGATATGAACGCTTCCCCGACTTTCGGGACGAAGTTGGCAGGGGCCGAATGTGATTCCGGGAAAGCTGTCGAACTGCCGCTTTTCCGGATTGGTGAAGCTGGCATGGGCGATATGGTACTGGATGTCGGGGCCGGTGAGACCCTCGCGGCTTCTGACGAACCCGGCAAGCATGCCCGCCGGCATCGTCAGCATGCCGCGCCTTGTGAGGAGGAACTTGGCAATCTCAATGGCAAGGCCGATTCCATGCGCACGCTTGTTGAGCGAAATGTCGCTCCGCAGCCGCCAGGACAGGCGCGAAATGTAGTGGTCGGTGAGATTCTCGCCAACGCCTTCCAGGTCATGGGTAACAGCGATGCCATGTGTTGCAAGATGGTCCGGATTGCCGATCCCCGACAGCTCGAGTATCTGCGGCGACTGGATCGCGCCCGCGCTGAGGATAACTTCCCTGTTCGCGGTCACATCGACGTCCTTGCCGCGAAGACGGCAGGTCAGGCCGGTCACGCGCGGTGTTGTGCCGGCTTCAACCTTCAAAGAGGTGACATGGGCGCCGGTCACAATACGGAGGTTCGGCCGCCGCCGTGCGGGATCGAGATAGGCTTTCTTTGCCGAAAAGCGTAACCCGTTCTTCTGCGTGACCTGATACTGTCCGAATCCGTCCTGACTGGCGCCATTATAGTCGCGGTTGTGGGGATAGCCGCAGGATTCGGCTGCCCTTATCAGAAGATCAAGCGCCTCGTAGCCGTTGCGAAGCGCCGCGACGTTGAGCGGGCCGCCCCGCGCATGGAATTCATCGTCCTCGCCGGCAAACTCGCAGTTTTCGGCCCGGCGGAAATAGGGAAGCACATCGCGGTAGCTCCACCCCGGGTTGCCGCGCTGTGCCCATCCGTCATAGTCGGCTGCCTGGCCGCGAACATAGAGCATTGCGTTGATCGCCGAGGAACCGCCAAGGACCTTGCCACGCGGCTGCTTGATCCTGCGGTTGTTGCTGCCAGGTTCGGGTTCGGTTTCGAACATCCAGTTGATCGACGGGTTGACCATCGTCTTGATATAGCCTGCCGGGATATGGATCAGCGGGTTGCGGTCTTCGCCACCAGCCTCAAGAAGAATGACCGAAACGTTCGGGTCCTCGGTCAGGCGTGATGCCAGCACGCATCCGGCCGATCCGCCGCCGACAATGATGTAATCTGCATTGAACATGCCGCGATGGTGCCGCTTTTGCCAGCCTGCGGCAACCGCTAAACCGGCACGCCTTGGCACCGTTCCGGCGTGGCATGACAAGTCGCTTTCGAAGGCGTAGGGTCGGCAGGAAATTCGCATCGATCATTGGAATACCGCATGGAGCTGACACTTTTCTTCCTGGTCGCCGCGGGCCTGAGCGGCGGCTTCGTCAATGGTCTGGCCGGCTTTGGAACATCGCTGTTTGCGCTTGGCTGGCTGTTGCAGGTCATGTCGCCGCGCGAGGCTGTCGCCATCGCCCTTGCCTGCTCGATTGCAACGGGTGTTCCCGGCATCTGGGCGGTGAGGCGAAGCATTGATGTGCGGCGGCTCGCGGTATTCCTGCTGCCGGCCTTTCTGGGAGTGCCGCTTGGCTTCGCGGCACTCTCTCTGATAGATGCACGAATGCTGTCGTCACTCGTGGGGATGCTGCTTCTCGCCTATGGTGGCTATTTCGCCTTCCGCCGCAATCTGCCGGAACTGTCCGGAAGCTGGTTGCCGGTTGAAGCTGGCATAGGATTCGTTGGTGGCATTCTGGGTGCCATGGCCGGGCTGTCAGGTGCCCTGCCATCAATGTGGCTGGCGATGCGCCCCTGGCCGAAAGGGGTGCAGCGCGGGGTTCTTCAGCCATTCAACATGGTGATTCTCAGCGCGGCGACGGTCATGCTTGCCCTCGATGGCGGCTTTGATACAACAGTGCTCCGCAACCTTGTCCTTACGCTGCCTGCCAGCGCCGTTGGCGCGGCAATCGGGCTGTGGCTGTTCCGTCAATTGAGCGACCATGGTTACCGGCGGCTTCTGATCGGTCTGATGCTGGTATCCGGCATCGTGCTTCTCGGCCGCACATTGTCGGGCTGACAGATGCTTCAATCTGGGACGAAACCATGACTGAAACTCCCAAATTCCCGGACGGGCTTGTCCGCTGTTTCGGCAATCGTCAGGGACAGGAAGATCTTGCCCATTATCATGACACCGAATGGGGAGTTCCCGTTCATGACGACAGGCACCTGTTCGAGATGCTGACCCTTGAAGGCGCGCAGGCGGGACTGAGCTGGGAGGTTGTGCTTCGCAAGCGTGCCGGTTACCGGCGCGCCTTCCATGATTTCGACATTGCCCGTGTCGCGGAAATGGGTGATGAAGAGCTGGCGCCACTGCGCGAGGACGCCGGCATTGTTCGCAACAGGCTGAAGATAGCCAGCGCCAGATCGAATGCCCGGGCCATACTCGAACTTCAGCGCGGCGAGGGCAGCTTCGCAGCCTATCTGTGGAACTTTGTTGATGGGCGCCCGATCATCAACAATTTCGAAACGCTGGCCGACGTGCCAGCCTCGACTCCCCTCAGCGACAGGCTCTCGAAGGACATGAAACGGCGTGGCTTCAGCTTTGTCGGCACGACGATCACCTATGCGTTCATGCAGGGGATCGGCATGGTCAACGACCACGTGAAGACCTGCTGGCGACATCACGGCGGTTAGGTGACCGCGGCACCGCCCCTCAGATGAGGAGCGGCCGGAAAAGCTTCACGACGAACATAAGCGTGAAATAGCCACCATTGATCCCAAGGACGAACGACACCAGCATGGTGATGCTGAAGGGAAGATCGTCATTGAAGAGATTTCGAAAGTAATTTCGGCCAAGGACGATGGATAACTCGAGAAACATCACGGTGATCAGCGCCGCGTTGAAAAGAATGAAGGTCATCGGACTTTTCTGGATGATGACGACCCCTGTGAGGACCGTGATGATCCCGAAGATTCCGCAGATTGGCAGCAGATAGACCAAGCGTTGGCAGAGCTTCCCAGGCATGAACCAAGGAGACGAGCCGTAGGCGCGATGGACGTGGCAGACGATGCCGATCAAAAGCGTGTGGATGATGCCAACGGTGAGCAGGTGTGGTTTGTACGACCAGATCAGACTTTCCATGATTAATGCCCGCTGAAGCAAAAAACGTTATCATCAAGCCAGCAGAGATTTGTTCAATCCTTGGAACGCTTCAACCGGAGGAACCATCCATGTTCAGTCTGAAACACGCCAATATGCTGGTATTCGCCATCGTGCTCGGCTTCGCCGCTGTGTTCGTCTATGTCAATTCGTCCGCCCTGCAGGCTGGTGAACCCGACAATCATGAAATGATTGCTACGACGGACAAGGCAGTTTGGCACCTTAAGGACGGGCGCCTTCGCTATTGCATCATCAGGTCGTCCGAGATTTTCTGCATTCAGGAAAAGTGAACTCGAAGACGGGTTCAATGCACGCCATAGGTCCTTTCACGAAGGAACTGTGTCGCAGCCTGGCGATTTTCAAGTGCGACAAGTTCGTCTGACCGTATCTGGCGTCTCATGGTCAGGGAAACGGTGCTCCCCATAAGCTTGCAGATTTCCCTGAACATCAGCGAGTAGGCCAGTGTCAGACTGATTTTTCGTGCTGCCTGAAAAAGAAGCGAGTTCTGTCCGTCAAAGAGAAACGGGACCGTCACCGTGCCCGGCTGTGTCGCCAATTTCGCGGCAAAGGTCTTCCATTCCTTGTCAAACGCCTCGCCGACGAGGTTCGGGGCCAGCGAGATGGCGCCTGCAGGGAAAATGATCACGGCGCCACCCTGCCTCAGATAGGCTGCCGCCTCCTGACGGGTCTGGATATTGGTGGCCAGAGCCGCCTCGGTTTCGTCAAAGTCGATCGGCAGTATCTTGTCCATCGTTGCCGGCGCCTGCTGCAGCACCCGGTGGGTGATGATTTTGTAGTCCGACCGTATTTCGGCCATCAGCGCGCAAAGAACCAGTCCATCAATGACGCCGAAGGGATGGTTCGCCACGACAAGCGTAGGCCCGCTTTTTGGAATGCTGGCCCCGGCTTCCTTGGTCAGATCGATCTTGATGCTCAACCGGTCAAGCGCGTCGGCCCAGAAACTCGCATAGGGCCGCTCCTCTTCAACATAATCAAAATAAAGCTTTCGGATTTTGGGTTGCCCGCTGAATCGCTCTATCGAACGAATGACAGTATTCGAAAATGGACCCATTTCGCCGTCTGCGAAGCTGAAAATCGGATGTGCGGTTTGCGAATTATGCATTCCTCTGCGACCCGTTTGTTTTTCGAAGTGAAAGGACGTTTTGTCTAAATGCGCCAGATTGCGGGGAGCATAATGGAACATCACGAGGGATTATGACATCCTGCCGTCGGAAAATGTCAGAAACATGAACCCGACAAGCCGTGAATGCCTTCGAGAACCAACAGAGCAACATTAAAGCAACTGAATTGGGTGCATTCAAAACACGGTATTTGGCATGCCAACAGTCGCAGAAACGGTCATTTGTGCCCTCACGCCGGGCGCAGGGACGAAAATTGCCGATCTTCAGGATGTGGAAATAACCTACTGAAAGTAATAGGAATTACGAATAAAGCGGCATTTTTTCAAGTCAATGTTGCTGAAAAGTTAAAACTGTTTTTCATCTACTAAGCCACTGATTATAATATATAAAAACATCATCGCCCTCGCTGTGCCGGAAATGGGCCCGTTAGCAATTGCGTGGCGAGGCTTTGTCTCAATACTGTGGAGTGGATACGGGTGGGTCATATTGTCGCGAAGACAGTCCGATCCGTCCGTGCCTTTTCGTTAACGGAGGTAAAACAATGAAAGTCTCAATGGGTACGGCACTGAAAGCCTCGCTGGTTGCAGCTGGGCTCGCCACTCTCCCATCCGTTGCAAACGCTGCGACGACGATGCTTGCTGCTACAGATTATGTAGGCATCTCGTTCTGGACCATTTCGATGGCCATGATGGCAGCTGCGATCTTCTTCCTTATGGAAGCCGGTCGTCTGCCGGGCAAGTGGAAGACAGCCATGACGATTGGTGCACTCGTGCAGATCGTTGCAGCTGTGCACTATTTCTACATGCGCGACGTGTGGGTCACCACCGGTGATACACCGACAGTTTACAGATATGTCGACTGGCTGATCACCGTTCCGCTTCAAATGGTGGAATTCTACTTCA
The DNA here is from genome assembly GCA_036143955.1 of Pseudomonadota bacterium. GTDB lineage: Bacteria > Pseudomonadota > Alphaproteobacteria > Puniceispirillales > Puniceispirillaceae > UBA8309. Next base: position 11,683 of record JAYYLR010000168.1, read on the forward strand.
TCCTGGCGGCAGTCGCCGCAGTCAGCGCCGGCATCTTCTGGCGTCTGATGATCGGCTCGCTGGTCATGCTTGTGGCTGGTTACCTCGGTGAGGCAGGCCTTGTGAATGCATGGCTCGGCTTCGTCGTCGGTATGGCAGGATGGGCGTACATTCTGTACGAGATCTTCGCTGGTGAAGCCGGCAAGGTATCTGCCGAATCCGCGCCCGAGGCGGTGCAGAAGTCCTTCGGTACGATGCGTATGATCGTGACCGTTGGTTGGGCGATCTATCCGCTCGGCTACTTCCTTGGTTACCTGAACGGTGCTGCTGATGCAGTTACCCTGAACGTTATCTACAACGTCGCCGACGTTGTGAACAAGATCGCGTTCGTCGGTGTGATCTGGGCAGC
>JAYYLR010000169.1:0-3855 GCA_036143955.1 Pseudomonadota bacterium
GCCTCGAAATAGACCACGACATGCCAGCCGAGCCGCTGCACCCTCTCCGCAGTGCGCATGAACACTTCTCGCGGCGTCGCATCGACCAGCCGCTTGACGAAATTGAAGCGAACCCCGCGAACGCCGGCGGCATGCATTAGGTCAAGTTCTTCATCGGCAATATCATGCGCTACAACCGCGACACCGCGGGCCATACCGTCCGAGGCATTGAGCGCGTCGATCATGGCGCTGTTATCCTTGCCATGGCAGCTGGCCTGAACAATGACGTTGCGCGACAGGCCGAGATGATCGCGAAGCGCAAACAGCATGTCCTTGCCGGCATCCCCGGGGGTGTATTTGCGTTCCGGTGCGAACGGGAACTCGCCGGCCGGCCCGAAGACATGGCAATGCGCATCAACCGCCCCTTCCGGCGCCACGAAATCTGGAGTTTTCGGATTCGGATGCCAGGTGACTTCGCCGCCGGCTTCGTTTTTGCTGTTGGTCATTATTGTCCTCTTGATGTCAAAAAATGAGGCCGTCAAACAGCTTTCGGGTGGTTCGCATCATTCCGGCCCGCGCCACGGCACCGTCGGCATCGCACTGCAGAACACAGGCCGTGGCACCGTTCGGATGTTCGACAGCCACAACCCTGCGCGCGCCGTCAGGCATCGCGGCCAGTTCCGCCGCCGGGCTTCCCGGAAGCAGCGCCGCCGTCGCCGCACTGACGGCCGCGAAGACGCCGATGGTGTCGTGACAGCGATGCGGGATGAAGCTTCTTGTCATGAAAGCTCCACCATTGGCAGGTGGTGCCACCATGGTCATTTTCGGGACGGATTTTTCGGTGACGTCGCCGAGATTCATCAGATGACCACAGGCCAGGCGAAGAGCTTCAAGCCGCGATTTCAGCGTATCATTTCCGTCCAGCTCGGCAGGGCGTTCATATCCCGTAATATCCATATCGGAGGCCCGCAGCACGACAATCGGCATGCCGTTGTCGATCATCGTGACCTCGATGCCTTCGACGACATCGATATTGTTGCCGGTCGGAAGCAGCGCCCCGCACATCGACCCTGCCACGTCGTCAAACACAAGCGGCACCGATGCGGCGGCCCCCGGCACACCGTCGATCGCCTCGTCGCCTTCATAGGACACGGCGCCGCCCGGGGTGGCGATGGTGGCGGTCGCGACCTGCCCGGTGTTGCGCATGAAAATCCTGACATCCGTTGTGTCGCCGGACGGCTCGACAAGGCCACGCTCAATAGCGAACGCCCCGACCCCGGCAAGAATATTGCCGCAATTCTGGGCATCCGAAACGAGGGCCTGGTCGACAAAGACCTGAAGGAAGAGATAATCGATATCAATGCCGTCACGGTCCGATGGCGAGACCACCGCCACCTTGCTTGTCAGCGGATTCGCACCGCCCATACCGTCAATCTGCCGGGCGTCTGGCGAGCCCATGACACGCAGAAGCAGCGCGTCGCGCGAAGCGTCGTCCGGCGGCAGGTCTTCGGCGAGAAAATACCCGCCCTTTGACGTCCCGCCACGCATCCACATGCATCTTGTTCCCGCTGTCGACATTTGCCGCCTCGCATCCCGCTAGCTGGCGCAAAGAATAGCGCGATCCGATGCAAGAAGGCCATAAAAGCTTGGCAAGATGCCATGCCGATATTCTATTCTCACGGCATGGCGCGGCTGGTGGCAGTTTGCTATCAAATAGGCACGGGAGCGGACGAATGATTGTAGCCTTCATCGGATTTGGCGAAGCCGGACTGGCCATTGCAGAGAGCCTCGGGCAAAGCGCAGTCGCCACCCTGTCCCTTCGTGCCTTCGACATAAAGCTGGCCGATGAGAACGACGGGATGGCAGAGACGATGTTGGCCCGCATGTCCGATGCCGGGATCACCCCCTGTGATACCGCACAAGGCGCTGTGAGCGGAGCCGGTATCGTCATTTCGGTCGTGACGGCGGATCAGGCGGCGAAGGCTGCGGGATCTGCGGCACGGCATCTTGCGAAAGACGCGCTTTACCTCGACATGAACAGCTGCGCGCCGACGACCAAACAGATGGCAGCCTCATCGGTCGAACGGGCGGGCGCCACCTACGTGGATGTGGCGGTTATGGCACCGATCCAGCCGCGCGGCCATGAAACGCCGATGCTGGCCGCGGCCGCCAATCCGGATCGGGTTGCAGCCACACTTGCCGCAGCCGGAATCAAACCGCGCTTTGTCGGCGAGGAAATCGGCCGCGCCTCGACAATCAAGATGCTGCGATCGGTGATGATCAAGGGAATGGAGGCGCTGACGGCCGAATGTTTCCGCGCCGCGGTAAAGGCGGGCGTCGCATCGGAAGTCGCCGCATCGCTCGATGCATCACAGACCGACATGGGCTGGGCCGAGCAGACATCATACAACATGGAGAGGATGACCGAGCACGGAATCCGCCGCGCCGCGGAAATGCGCGAGGTGGCGAAAACCCTTCGCGCACTCGAAATCCCTCCGGCAATGACAACGGGCACGATTGCCTGGCAGGACGATATGGGAGGGCTGGACCTCACCCTCGACCCCGGCACGGCGCTCGACGAGCAGATGGCGCTGATCGAGCAGGCATTCACCACCAAATGGTAACGGAGACGACCTCATGAAAATCTGTCTTGCCGGCGGCGGCGCCTTCGGAAAGAAACATCTGGACGCGCTGCAGCTGATCGAAGGTGTCGAGGTTGCATCCGTGATCGGCCGACGCCTCGAACCGACACGGGAGCTGGCGGCGAAATACGGCATTGCGCATGCCGGTACCGATCTGGCGGAAAGCCTCGCCATGGACGACATCGACGCTGTCATTCTCGCCACGCCGACAGGAATGCATGCCGAACAGGGCCTTGCCGCCATGAATGCCGGCAAGCATGTCCTGATCGAGATCCCGATGGCCGACAGCCTCGCCGACTCCGAAGCGCTGGTGGCGAAACAGAAGGAAACCGGTCTTGTCGCGATGGCGGGCCATGTCCGGCGCTTCAACCCGTCGCACCAGTATGTTCACAATCTGATCGCTGCCGGAGAGCTTTCGATCCAGCAGATGGACGTTCAGACCTATTTCTTCCGCCGCAAGAACATCAGCGCGGACGGCAGCCCGCGAAGCTGGACCGATCATCTCCTGTGGCACCATGCCTGCCATACCATCGACCTGTTCATGCACCAGACCGGCGAAATGGTCACGGAGGTTCACGGTGTCCAGGGTCCCATGCACCCGGACCTCGGCATCGCGATGGACATGTCGATCATCATGAAGACGGCAAGCGGCAAGCTGTGCACGCTGTCGCTGTCGTTCAACAACAACGGGCCGCTTGGCACCTTCTTCCGCTATATCTGCGACAACAACACCTACATCGCGAGCTATGACGACCTCTATGACGGGCATGACAACCAAATCGACGTCAGCAATGTCGATGTGTCGACGAACGGCATCGAGCTGATAGACCGGGAGTTCATCGCCGCGATCCGCGAAGGTCGTGAACCGAACTCAAGCCTCGCACAGTGCCTGCCGGCGATGCAGGTCATGGACATTATCGAAAAGCAGTTCGCGAACTGACCCTATCCGGAGCCACGATCATGATCATCGACTGCCACGGTCACTACACAACCACGCCGCCCGGCGTCGGCGCCTGGCGCGACGCACAGAAGGAAGCTGTCGCCGCCAACCCCGATCACGTCAGCGAAAAGACACCGATGGCGGTGACCGATGACGAGATCCGGGAAAGCATCGCCAGCAACCAGCTGAAGGTCCAGCAGGAACGGGGCACCGACGTGACCGTCTTCTCGCCGCGTGCCAGCTGGATGGGGCATCATGTCGGCAACGCCACGACATCGCAGGCCTGGACGGAAC
>JAYYLR010000170.1:0-12396 GCA_036143955.1 Pseudomonadota bacterium
AAGCGGGCGTTGCGCCAGAGACTTCAACTGCTTCAGTATCGGGGTGACCTGCGCTGACATGCTGCTAGCCCTCCTCATCCGGGATCACGGCCGTGACTTCGATCTCGACAACCCATTCCGGACGGGCAAGTGCCGGAACGACAATGCCGGTCGAACAGGGGTGAACGCCCTTCAGCCAACGTCCCATCTCCTGATAGACCGCCTCGCGATAGCGAATGTCGGTCAGGTAGACGACAATCCGGCAGATATGGTCGAGACGGCTGCCCGCTTCCTCGAGCAGCATATTGATATTCTGCATTGTCTTTTCCGTCTGCCGCGCCGCATCCCCGACATGAAGAGACTCGCGACTGTCGAGATCCTGGCTCACCTGGCCGCGAAGAAACACCATGGTGCCTCGGGCAACGACGCCCTGAGACAGATCATTGTCCAGATTCTGCTCCGGATATGTCTGCTGGGTATTGAAGGGTCGAATACGCTTGTGAGCCATCACCTACTCCCCTTTGGAACCGCCAGCCTTCGGAAACTCGCTTCGGGCCAACTCGAGATAGGCGCTTCGCAGCGACGCCGTGATCGGCCCGACCCCGCCATCACCTATATCCGCATCGTCAATACGCCCCACCGGCAGAACATAGATCGACGCTGCCGTAATGAAGGCCTCGTCCGCGGCAAGAGCCTGCTCCAGAGTGTAGACCTCTTCGCGCACCTGAAGCTGGTGCGTCTCGGCCACGCGAAGCATGGTCTGCCGCGTGATGCCGTGAAGAATGTCGTTGTTTACCGGCCGAACGAACAGATCGCGCCCCTTGACGAAGAAAAAGCTCGAGGATCCGGCCTCGGTGACATGGCCGTCGGGAGCAATCATCAGCGCTTCATAGGCGCCGGCACGATGCGCCGCCTGTTTCGCCATCACCTGGCCGAGCAGGTTCGTCGTCTTGATATCGCGGCGCGCCCAGCGGATGTCCGGAGTTGTTGCAAGCTTCACCGGTTTCGGCGGCGCGTCAGCGGCGAATTTTTCCTTCTGCGTGAAAGCAAACACGTTCGGAACATAATCACCGTCATAGAGATAGTTCCGATCGCGTTCACCACGCGTGATCTGGAGATACATGAACCCCTCACGAGATTCATTGACCTCGATCAACTGCATCATCGCATCGAGAAGTTCATCACGGGACATCGGCCAGGGCATTTCCAGCTCGCCAAGCGACCTGTCGAGCCTGTCCATGTGATATTCGTAATCGACAATCTGCGAATCGAGGATTCCGAACCCTTCATAGACCGAATCGGCAAACAGCAGTCCGCGATCGAAAATCGAGAGCTTCGCCTCGCTTTCGGGCAGGAAACTGCCATTCAGAAAAACCGTTCTGTCCATGACCGACACTCTTCCGATGCCCGATGTCCTGATCTGACACTATCGCGTTTAAATTGCGACGCAAACTATACGTTTACAAGCGTCGGCCATCGTGTCCTGAAACGTGCCCAGTCGGCATCATCCATTGCGACATTGATTGTCTCGTCCCCGTTCTCGGCCATCGCGGCATTCCGCACCTCGCCACGGTCGAAAAGCCAGGCCCGCGCCGCGCCGTCAGCAGGACCAACGACGACATTGTCGACGTGGCGCCCGGCGCCAAGGCGGCTGTCGATGGCTTCAAGAAGCATGTCGATGCCGGTTCCCGTTTCGGCCGAGGTGAAACATCCGCCGGAGAAAAGATTCTTCAGCATTTCAGCCTGATCGCCCTCTTCGTCAAGAAGGTCCGACTTGTTCAGGACGGAGAGGATTTTGCCGGCCTGCTCCTCTTCGGTCATGCCGAGATCCGACAGCACGGACTGAACATCCTCGGCTTCCTCGGCGACAAGCTGCGATGCCGAGTCATGAACGTGAAGAAGCAGGTCCGCCTGCAAAACCTCTTCCAGCGTACTCTTGAACGCCTCCACCAGTTCCGTGGGAAGCTGACTGATGAAACCGACCGTGTCGGCAAGGACCGCGGTGCGCCCGGACGGCAGGGTGATCGCGCGCATCGTCGGATCGAGCGTTGCGAACAGCATGTCCTTGCTCAGGACACCTGCGCCGGTCAGGCGGTTGAACAGTGTGGACTTTCCGGCATTCGTATAGCCGATCAGGGCAATGGTTGGCACCTCCCCGCGCAACCTGTTGCCGCGCTGGAGATGGCGTGTCCGCTCCACCTCCTTCAGCTCCTTTCGGATGCGGACCACACGGTCCATGAGCATCCGGCGGTCGAGTTCGATCTGCCGTTCACCCGGCCCGCCGAGAAAGCCGCCACCGCCCCGCTGCCGCTCGAGATGGGTCCAGCTCCGGACGAGACGGCTGCGCTGGAAGGTCAGCGCGGCAAGTTCGACCTGCAGTCGCCCGGCATGGGTCTGCGCACGGGCACCGAAAATCTCGAGAATAAGCGCGGTCCGGTCGATGACCTTGCATTTGGTGGCTGTCTCGAGGTTGCGCTGCTGCACTGGGCTGAGACCGGTATTGACGATGATGACGGGCGGATCACCGGATCCGGCCATCGCGGCCAGCCGCTCGACATAGCCGGTGCCGAGGAAGGTGCCGGCGCGCGGTTTGTACAGCGCCACCGTTTCGGCCAACACCACCTCGAGGCCGATCGCCTCGACAAGGCGCGCCGCTTCCTCAAGCATGGCGTCGGCGCCGCGTGCCATGGGCATCGTGCGGACTTCCGGGTGGATGACGAAGGCTGTTGGTGTGCCCAAGGGCTTCTCTTTTCGGACAGCGGGAAAGGATTTGTTGCCTACAGGTAGAAAATACCGCCGGCGCATGCAAGCTTGGAGCCGTCAAAGCAGGATGGACGCTAATCGAGCCACCGCCTATTCTGAAGATCCAACCGAGGACCAGAACATGAAAAAATCCATCATCATCACCGGTGCCGGACGCGGCATCGGCGCCGCCACAGCCAGAACGTTTCTCGACAACGGCTACAATGTCGGGCTGATCGGCCGCAACGCCGACACGCTGGCGGCGACGGCGGACGGGCATCCCAACGCACTGGTCCTTCCCTGCGACGTCGGCGTGCCGGAAGACGTCCAGGCAAGCTTCGACAAGGCGGTCGACAGTTGGGGACGGCTCGACGTTCTGTTCAACAATGCGGGGCGTGGCAGCCCGGCACGGACGATCGACAAGACCGAGATAGAGGACTGGCTCGACGTCGTGCGGATCAATCTGACAGGGTCGTTCCTGTGCGCACGCGCCGCCTTCGGGATCATGCGCGCCCAGTCGCCACAGGGCGGGCGCATCATCAATAACGGGTCGATCTCGGCACATGTGCCGCGGCCCGGGTCATCGCCCTACACCTCGACCAAACACGCCATCACCGGGCTGACGCGAACCCTGTCGCTCGACGGGCGCCCGTTCGACATCGTCTGCGGACAGATCGACATCGGCAACGCGCTGACCGAAATGGCGATGCCGATGACGAAGGGCGTTCCTCAACCCGACGGCTCAATCAGGGCCGAGGCCACCATGGATGTCGCGCATGTCGCCTCCTCGGTGCTTCACATGGCGCAGATGCCGCTGGATGCGAACGTGCAGTTCATGACGGTGATGGCGCCGAAGATGCCCTTTATCGGTCGCGGCTGACCGGATCGAACCGGTAACCGGCACAGGCAATGAAGGCGCCGTTGCGATAGCCGTCCTTGCCATAGGTGAAGGAAGTACCCTCAGGCGTTATCACAGTGCCGCCCGCCGCCCTCAAAATGGCATCGCCCGCAGCCGTGTCCCATTCCATCGTCGGCCCGAAACGCGGATAGACATCCGCCTCCCCCGCCGCAAGAAGTCCGAATTTCAGGCTCGACCCGGTCGATATGGTCTCGGTAATCCGGTGCTGCACGAGCCAGTCATTCGTCAGGCTGTCACGGTGCGACCGGCTTGCCATGGCCACCGGGCCGCTGTCCGGAACCGGCCTCACGGCAAGATCGCGTGTCACGCCACCGGAGGTTTCCCAGGCACCACGCCCGACAATGCCTGAAAAGAACCTGTCACGGGCCGGGGCATGGACAATGCCGAACACCGGCTCGCCATCCTCGATCAGACCGATATTCACGGTGAAGGCGCCGTTGCCGTCGGTGCGGAGAAACTCGCGCGTGCCGTCAATCGGGTCGACGAGAAAGAAGGTTGGCGGCGGCGCCATGGCGTGGCTGGCGGCGTTTTCCTCTGACACGACAGGGATGTCGGGCGCTACCGCGTGAAGAGCCTCAAGAAGAACCGCTTCGGCCGCCTCGTCAGCCTCGCTGACCGGCGAGCCGTCCGCCTTCACACGCGAATCCGCCCCCCGTTCGTGGATCGCCATTACGAGTTCGCCCGCCCGAAGAACAGGCGCTGTCAGTTCGGCGAGAAGCTCGGTCAGCTCGGCAATATTGCGGCGCATGGACACTCCTGAACAAAGCCACGTACCCTAGCGGTGCTGGAAATCCAGTTCCAGCTGGTTTTTCGGCTCTGTCGCCGCTTTTGACCGCCGGCGTGGGTTCCTGTCGGACACAAAATTGCGGCTGTTGCGGCTGCCGTGCCTTTCCACGACGACGGCAGCTTCATTCGCATGCGTGCGCGATTTGCGGATCGCGAACATTGCATCGGCGGCGGCGCGGCGGGCCGCGCGCTCCTCGACCAGCGGCGGCGGGTAGTCCGGGGCAGAGTCGGGCTTCAGCCAGGGTGTATGGATCAGCGTATCAGGCATGCCTGCCAGTTCGTGAACCCATTTCCGGATGAAGGTGCCATCCCGGTCCTGTTCCTGTGACTGTTTGATCGGGTTATAGATCCTGATGGTGTTGATGCCGGTGATGCCGGACTGCATCTGGCACTGGCTGTAATGAATGCCGGGCTCGTAATCCGTGAAGTTTCTTGCCAAATGAAGCGCCGGCGCCCGCCAGTCCAGCCACAGATGATAGGCGGCGAAACTCATTACCATGGCCCGCATGCGGAATGTCAGCCAGCCGGTCGCGGCAAGCGAGCGCATGCAGGCATCGACAAGCGGATAGCCGGTCCTGCCGTCCTGCCACGCGACAAGAAAAGCCGCCGCATCGCCATGATGCTTGTCGAGCCCGTGATAGGCCGAATGGAAGGAACGGAACTCGGCGGCGGGTTCATCCTCGAGCTTCTGGATGAAATGGCAGTGCCAGTGAAGTCGGCTGTCGAAGCTCTTCAGCGACTGCCGCCAGGCGCGGCGGGTTTCTGGCGGCCTATCCGCAAGTGTCTGTACATTGTTCCTGCAGGCCTGCCAGACCTCGCGCATCGACAGGCTACCGAAAGCAAGATAGGGCGAGATACGCGAACAGCGAGACGAAGCCGTGACGGGCGACGACATGCTGAACCGGTAGGCCTCGCCGCGCGTCTCCAGAAAGCTGGCCAGCCTCTCCATCCCGGCCTGACGCCCGCCTTGCTGGCGTCCTGGGCAACGGTCCTCCGCAAGACCAAGAACCTGCGGGTCGGGCCAGAGGTCCCCGGCGACATCGATCGGCGGAAGAGACGATGGCGCGGCGATTGTCGGCTCGGCCATCATCCTGTCCCAGCGTCCGGCCCAGCCACGACGCGTCGCCAGCCTGCGATGGACTCCGAACTGCATGTCCTCGATGATCCGAACCCCGGCATTCCGTGCCCAGGCATTCACGCGCCGGTCGCGTTCATACGTCCAGCCGTTCCATGTTTCCTGATGGACGCGGATCGTCGCGACCTTGTGTTCGGCGCAGAGTTCGGACAGGACATCCACCGCATCGCCGACGCGGAGCACCAGCGGCTGTCCGAGTGCCGTCAGGTCACGGTCGAGACCGGCCAGGCATTCGCCAAGGAAGTCGTAATGGCGGCCAGACATGTCGGGCTGCTGCCAGAGCTCCGGCTCCAGAATAAAGAGCGGAATCACCGGACCTGCCGCCGCCGCGGCGGCAAGCGGCGCATTATCTTCAATGCGCAGGTCTCGCTTGAACCAGACGATTTGCACGATGTTCCCCTTCTGTACCTATGGTTCAGATAGTGACGGAACGGAGCGGGTCAACACAAGAAGGGGGATGGCGGACCTATTGCCGCAGAGACGGTTCGCGATCAGCGGTCCCGCATTTCCGCAGCAAGGGCGCGAAGGCTCAGCGCAAGTGTGCGCGCATCGATCGATACGGCAACGAAGTCGACACCACGGTCAAGATAGGCCTTCGCCGCCGCCGGATCGAGCGCCATGATGCCGGACGCCTTGTCGGATGCCGCGATCCTGTCGAGCGCGTCATCAACCGCCGCGACAACCTCCGGCGCGCTCGGGTTTCCGATATGGCCCATGTTGGCGCTGAGGTCCGATGGGCCGATGAAGACGGCGTCGACACCTTCGACCAGAAGAAGGTCGTCGAGCGCCTCGAGACCGGCCGGGTTTTCAACCTGCACTACAAGACACATCTCGTCATCCGCCGTCGCCAGATATTCGGTGTCCTTGGAGAAGCGGGTGGCGCGTGCGCCCGCCCCGCCAACACCGCGAATGCCGTTCGGCGGATAGCGCATCGAGCGGACAAGCATTTCGGCCTGCTCGCCGCTCTCGACCATCGGGACAATCAGCGTCTGACAACCGAGATCGAGAATCTGCTTGATGACATGCGTCTCGCCGACATGCGGGCGCACGGCGGCGGCGGCGTCATATCCGGCGATCACCTGGAGCTGGGCCAGTATCGACGGCAGGTCATTGGGTGAATGCTCGGTATCGATGAGTAGCCAGTCGAAATCGGCCGTCGCCGCAATCTCGGCGGCGATTGCGGTTCCCTGTGTCAGCCAGCAGCCGATCGTCTGCCGCCTTTCCTTCAGGGATTTCTTGAACTCGTTCATCGGCGCTGCCATGCCACCTTCTCCTCGGAAATGTCTTTGCGGAAATCCGCTTACTCGAAATCGATCCGCACGCTGCCGAAATCACCATAGTCGGCAAGGAAGCTGTCACCGTGCCTTGCCTCGATCGGGCGAATGAAACTGCCAGACAAAACAACATCGCCGGCACGAAGACCGTCACCATAGGTGGCAAGCCGGTGGACAAGCCAGACCATGCTCAGCACCGGGTCGTTGAGAACGCCGGCGCCGAGCCCGGTTTCCTCGACCTCGTCATTGCGCATGGCCACCGCGCCGACCCACCGCAGATCGACTTCTTCGATGCCGTGCTTCGCGTCGCCAAGAACGATCCCGGCATTGGCGGCATTGTCCGATATAGTGTCGAGAACCGTCCGCTGCGCGCCGGTGTCGGGATCGGCCCGGAAAATGCGCGTGTCGAGAATTTCCAACGCCGGCGCCACATGATCGGTCGCGGCGACCACATCCGCGGCGGTCGCATTCGCACCGGAAAGGTCGTGCTTCATGATGAAGGCGATCTCGGCCTCGATCCGCGGCTCGATGAAGCGGCCACCGGGAACAGACCCGCCATTTGCGAAAAACATGTCCTCGAACAGCACGCCGCTGTCGGGAATGTCGATGTTCAGCGCATATTGCATGGCCTTCGAGGTCAGGCCAATCTTCCAGCCGCGGATGGTCCCGCCAGCGGCAAGCTTGCGCCGCACGAAATCCGCCTGGACGGCATAGGCATCGTCCATGTCCATGCCGGAATGCGCGGCGGAAATCAGGGTTGTCTGCGAGCGGTCGCGTTCAGCCGCGAAAAGAGCTTCGCCAGCGGCCCCGACCTGGGCCTCGGTCATCACGGCCATGGCTACACCTCCTCGTCGCGAACGCCGTTGCGAAGGCTGCCGAGCCCGTCGGCGGCAATCTCGATGACGTCGCCGGGGCGAAGCCATTTCGGCGGATCGAAACGCGCACCTGCGCCGGTCGGCGTACCGCAGATCAGAATATCCCCCGGCGCGAGCGCGGTGAAGGTCGAGAGGTAATTGATGATCTTCGTGAAGCTGAAAATCATCCTGGCGGTCCGATCCTGCTGCCTGAGCTCGCCATTCACCATTGTCGTCAGCTCAATATCCGCCAGCATGTCGGGTCCGGTGAAGCGGAGCAGCGACGGCCCCATGGCCGCCGAGCAATCCCAGTTCTTGCCCTGCGTGACATTGAACTTGGCGTGCCTGACCCAGTCGCGGATGGTGCCTTCGTTGCACAGGGTGACAGCCGCGACATGTTCCCAGGCATCGGCTTCGGCGATGCGCCGCCCGGGCCGCCCGACAACAATCGCGATCTCGCCCTCATAGTCCAGCTGCTCCGATTCAGGTGGCCGCACAAGGTCGTCGCCATGGCCGACAAAGCCCGACGGGAACCGGACGAAAAGCGAGGGATTCAGCTGTGATGCCTGCCCGTCCTTGTACTCGGCATTGCGGTCAGGGAAGTTCACCCCGACGCAGACGATCTTGCCGGGGGCGCCAAGCGGCGCCAGCAGTTTCACCTCACCAAGAGATAGTGTCGCCTCACCTTTCGCCGTGAAAAGCTCATCCAGCGCGCCGGCATTCGCGGCGGCACTGAGATTCTCGAACCGGTCGGCGAAATCCGCGCTCAGATCGGTCACGCGTTCCCCTTCAAGGCTGCCAAAGCGGTGGCTTCCCTCATATATGAAACTGATGAGACCGGTCATATCTAACTCCCCTTGATGCCGGGTCAGGGCGCGACGATGGGCTGCGCCGCCAAGTCGGGCTGGCGGGTTTCGGTACCGGCGAAGGTGGTACCGTCCTCGAACCAGGATTTCGGCGCCGGCGCGCCCCAAAGGGTCTGGCGCTGCGGATCCTTGAGGTCCCAGTGGATAGGCTCGTGGTCCGGATCAACCGTCTGATAATCGGAGCAGTAGATTTCGGTCCGGTGCCCGTCAGGATCCAGAATATACAGGAAGAAGGCGTTTGCGATGCCGTGCCGGCCCGGGCCACGCTCGATGCTGTTGACATAGCCTGTGGTCGCCATGACATCCAGAAGATCGATGATGTTCATCGGCGTCGGCACCCAGAAAGCGACATGGTGGAGCCGCGGCCCCATCCCGTTGGTAAAGGCAATGTCGTGGACGCCGCCCTTGCGATGCATCCAGGCAGCCCATAGCCGCCCGGTTTCCCTGTCCTCGGTATATTCAGTCGTTCTGAAGCCGATCTCATTATAGAAAGCGACGCTGTCGTCGACATGCGGCGAGAAGCAGTTGAAATGGTCGATGCGCAGCGGTTTGACGCCCCGGTAGAGTGTATATTTCTGGTGAATCGTCGGAAGCCGTTCCATGGCGAAATAGAACTCAAGCGGCACGCCGTGCGGATCAAGAACACGCAGGGTTCGTCCCTGGAAAGGACGTTCGACCCATTCAACGGCGCGCCCCTGCCCGCCGAAAAATGCGGCGGCGCGGTCAATATCCTCCTCGGAAAAAAGGCGGAACGCCAAATAGCTGCAGCTCGGCACCGCGCCACGCCGCAGAATCAGGCAGTGATGGCCCCGTTCCTCCATCGCCCGAAGGCAGATGATCTCGGTGTCCTCGAAGGTCACCTGCAGCCCAAGCGTATCGGCATAGAAGGCGCGGCTGGCGTCGAGGTCGGTGACGATCAGCTCCGCATGCGACACCCGCACGACATTGAAGGCTGGACAGAGGTTTGGGGCCGGTACCGGCATGGGTCGCTCCTAAAGGCCAAGCTTGGGAACAGCACGTGGCGTTGTCGCGAAGGCAACATTGCGCGTTTCCATATAGAAGTCGAATGACCAGTCGCCGCCGTCACGCCCGATACCCGATTCCTTGGTGCCGCCGAACGGCGTCGGCAGATGCCGGACATTCTCCGAATTTACCCAGATCATACCGGCATCCATGCCATCACTAAAGCGCATCGCGCGGGTCACGTCGCTGGTCCAGAGATAGCCGGCGAGCCCATAGGCGACATCATTGGCAAGCTCGAGCGCCTCGGCCTCGTCAGCGAAGGGGATGGCGGTCAGCACCGGGCCGAAAATTTCCTCCTGCGCCACACGCATCGACTGGGTGGCACCGGTGAACAGGGTCGGCGCGACATAGCATCCCGACGCGAATTCCCCCTCGGTCACCTTTTCTCCTCCAGCGGCAATGGTGACACCTTCGGCGCGTGCCACATCGAAATAGGACAGCACCTTCGCCTCGTGATCAGGGTGGATCAGCGGGCCGACAACCGTCTCCGGGTCAAGAGGATGACCGATTTTCAGACGCCGCGCCTTGTCGGCAAGAACCTCGACGAACGCATCATGCACCGATGCCTCGACGAGGACACGGCTTGACGAGGTGCAGCGCTCGCCGTTCAGCGAGTAGATCATGAATGCGGCGGCATCGGCTGCACGCTCGAGGTCGGCATCGGCGAAGACAACGACCGGGTTCTTCCCCCCAAGTTCGAAATGCACCCGTTTCAGGGTGTCGGCGCCCTGCTTCATGATAAGTTTGCCGGTGGCGCTTTCCCCAACAAATGCGATGGCCTTGATCGCCGGGTGTTCGGTCAGCGCTTTTCCGGCTTCCTCACCGATGCCATTAACGAGGTTCCAGACGCCAGGAGGCAAGCCCGCTTCCTCGGCAATCTCCATCAGGATCGACGCCGTGATCGGCGACAGCTCGGCCGGCTTGTGGACAACGGTACACCCGGCCGCCAGCGCCGGCGCAATTTTCCAGGTCGACAGCATGAAGGGCGTGTTCCATGGCGTGATGACGCCAACAGGCCCGATCGGCCGTCGCGAGGTCACATTGAGCTGACCAGCGGCATGAAGACTCTTGCCGTCGCGCGCATGGGGCGCCTTGTCGGCAAAGAACCGGAAGTTTTCGGCGCCACGAAGCGCCGCCTTCGACATGAAACGCAGCGCCTGACCTGTATCAACGCATTCCAGAAGCGCGATTTCCTCGGCCCGCGCGACGATACCATCAGCAATCCTGTGAAGGATGGCGCGGCGCTTTGCCCCGTCGAGATCGCGCCAGGCGGGAAAGGCGTCGTTTGCCGCCTTCGCAGCCGCATCGATATCGGCACTGTCGCCGCGTGCCACGGTTGCAATGGACGCCTGGTCAATCGGCGAGATGCTCTCGAAGGTCTTTCCGGACCGCGACGGCATGCCTTCCCCGGCGATATGATTCAGGATCGGCGAGGTCCGATAGGGCGCTAGAAGACGCTCCACTTCTTTCTTGTTTTCGGCAAGGGACATCGGAACTCCGAATGATTGACATTTAACGCACAGATGATTTAATTCACATGTTAAGTAATCATGCCAACCTGTCAAGCGCGATTGAAGGAGCCGGTGCCACATGGCGCATCTCAGTTTCGAATTTTCCGCCAATCTTGATGCAGATCTAGATATGCAGGGATTCTGCGATCACATGCGCGACGTCATGCACCAGAGCGGCGTCTTCCCGCTTGGCGGCATCCGCGTGCGCGGCACGCGGGTCGACGTCTGCGCTGTTGCCAGCGGCGACGCCGAACTTGCCTTCATCGACATGGAGCTCCGCATGGGCATGGGCCGCGACGAGGAGGTCAGGGTATCTGTCACCGAAACGATCTATGCCGGTGCCGAAGACTGGCTGAAGCAGAAGATCGGCAACCGCCCGTTCGCCCTGTCCCTGGAAATTCTTGAAATCGATTCGCGCTTTTCGCAGAAGCGGTTCAACACCATCCACGGCTTCCTCAAGGATTCGGGGATGAAAGGTGGCTGAAGCGCCCCGCTATGACGACTCGCTCACCATCGCACTGTTGCGGGCGCGCGACGCGGTCACGGCACAGTTCCGGGATCATGTCGGCGAAGCCGGGCTGACACTGCAGCAGTGGCGGGTGATCCGGGCCCTTGCCGGCGGCACCGAACTCGACACCACGACCCTCGCAAACCGTTGCGTGATCCTCGCACCCTCGCTGACCCGTATTATCCGTCACCTTGCCGAACGTAACCTTGTCGTCAAGGTACCGACCCGCGACAGGCGCCAGCGGGTGGTCCGCCTGACGCAAGATGGCGAGGCCCTTTTCACAAGCATCTGGGAGGTGTCCCAGCAAAAATACGCGGCCATCGAGGACGCCTTCGGTCGCGCCGAGATGCGGGATCTTGTCGTTAGCCTGAACCGGCTTCGCGCCTGCCTCGAACCGGACGAAGCGCCGGGCTAGTCGTTCCTGCCGTGATAGGCAAGATACCAGTCGACAAAACGCTGAACGCCGTCGCGCACATCGGTATCGGGAGCAAATCCGACCCAGTCGGCAAGCTCGGCGGTGTCCGCGCTGGTCATTGGCACGTCGCCAGGCTGCATCGGCATCATGTTCTTCTCGGCCGTGCTGCCAAGCGCGGCTTCGAGAGCGCCGATATAATCCATCAGCGGCACCGGATTGCCATTACCGATATTGAAGACGCGGAAGGGCGCGCGCGAAGACTGCGGATCCGGGCTCTGTGGATCGAAATCCGGGTTCGGTGTCGCAATTTTGTCCAGCACCCGGATCACGCCCTCGACAATGTCGTCGATGAACGTGAAGTCGCGCACCATCTGACCGTTGTTG
>JAYYLR010000171.1:0-2503 GCA_036143955.1 Pseudomonadota bacterium
CGAATATGACGAGGAGGTGGGTTTTGCGGCCCGCCGCCGCCTGATGGGCTATGCCTGCGAGCCCGGGCGGCCGTTCGCGCTGGTGGCGAGCTTCATGCTGCCGCATGACCCCTATGTCGCGCTGCCGCGGTTCTGGGACGCCTATGAGGATGCCGCCATCGACCTGCCGCAGACGCCTGCGCCGGCGGTCGAGGCCGATCCGTTCTCGCAGCGGGTTCATGCGGGAATCGGCGCCGACGCGGTGACCGTCAACGATGACGACATCAGGCGGGCCCGGCGCGGCTATTACGCCAACGTCTCTTATTTCGACAGCAAGGTCGGCGAGATCTTGCGGACGGTCGAGGAGACGGGGCAGCTCGACAACACGATCTTCATCGTGACCTCCGATCATGGCGACATGCTTGGCGAGCGCGGGCTCTGGTATAAGATGAGCTTTTTCGACCATTCGGCGCGTGTGCCGCTTGTCATTGCCGGTCCAGGCATTGTCGCGGGAACGGTGGACAGCCCCTGTTCGCTTGTCGACCTGCTGCCGACGATGCTTGATTTCGCAGGCGCCGCCGACATGCCGCTCGGCCAGCCGGTGGACGGCCGCTCGCTGGCACCGATGGCGCGCGGCGGGCCTGCCGATGACGGCGAGGCGATCGGCGAGTATTGCGCCGAGATGACAGCCAGCCCGGTCGTCATGATCCGGCGCGGGTCGCTGAAATATGTCCATTGCGACGATGATCCGGCGCAGCTCTACGACCTGGCCTCGGATCCGTGCGAGCGCGCCAACCTTGCCGCTGATCCGGCCTGGGCCGAAACCGCCGCTTCGTTCGCGGCCGACGTGGCGGCGCGCTGGAACACCGGCGCGCTTCGGGAACATGTCCTCGCCAGCCAGGCCTCGCGCCGTGCCGTCCACGACGCGATGCAGCATGGTCGCCGTACCGATTGGGACCACAATCCGCATCGCGACGCGGCGCAGGAATATGTCCGCAACCATATCGACTGGACGGTGGCCGCCGAGCAGACACGGTATCCGCCACCGGACAGGAGCTAGGCGCGGCAATGCTTGCCACGGGCCCCCGAAGATGGCCTGATACGCCGGGGGAGGCGTGATGCCGCTGACAAGTACACATTGGGGCGCCTATGAGGTGTCGACAAGGGACGGTCGGGTCACCGGCCTGACCCCGTTTGCCGAGGATCGCGACCCGTCCCCCATCGGCCCCCCGATCGCCGAACTTCTTGACCATCCGACGCGGATCCGCCGCCCGGCCGTGCGGCGCGGCTGGCTCGACAACGGACCCGGTCCGGCAAAGGGCGGCCGCGGCAGCGAGCCGTTCGTAGAGATCGGCTGGGACGAGGCGGAACGGCTTGTCGCGGCGGAGCTCGAACGGGTGCGAAGCCGGCATGGCAACAGGGCGATCTATGCCGGGTCCTACGGGTGGGCGAGTGCCGGCAGGTTCCACCATGCACAGAGCCAGATCCACCGGTTCCTGAACTGCATCGGCGGCTATACGCGGTCGGTCAACACCTACAGCTACGCCGCCGCCGAGGTCGTGGTGCCGCATGTTCTCGGCGGTTTCACCGGGCTTCTCGCGAACCATACGAGCTGGGCCGGCATAGCGTCGCATTGCGAGCTGTTTGTCGCTTTTGGCGGGCTGGTTCTCGCGAACGGCCAGATGGGCAATGGCGGCACCGGCGACCATGTCCAGCGTGACGGCTACAGGCAGGCTGTCGATGCCGGTGTCGAGTTCGTGAACATCTCGCCGCGCCGCCTCGACATGGAGGCGCCGGCGTGCCAGCGCTGGATCCCGGTCCGGCCGAACAGCGACACCGCGCTGATCCTGGGGCTGTGCCACACGCTGCATGCCGAGGGGCTGGCCGACACCGCGTTCCTGTCGCGCTTTACGGTCGGTTATGACAGGTTCGCCGCCTATCTCGACGGCGCCGATGACGGTGTGGTGAAGGACGCGTCCTGGGCGGAAGGCCTGACCGGCGTGGCGGCATCCGAGATCGAGGCGCTTGCCCGCCGGATGGCGTCGAAGCGCACCATGGTGTCGATCAGCTGGTCGCTGACCCGCCAGCAATATGGCGAGCAGCCCTACTGGGCGGCGATCACGCTTGCGGCGATGCTGGGCCAGATCGGAACGCCTGGCGGCGGCATCGGGTTCGGCTACGCCATAGCCAATTATGTCGGGCACAATGTGGCGCCGGTGCCCTATGCCGCTCTGCCGCAGGGAACAAACAACGTCGCCGATTTCATCCCGGTGGCGCGGATCAGCGACATGCTTCTCAACCCGGGAGGCGAATTCGCCTATAACGGCGGGACCTACAGCTACCCCGACATCAGGCTTGTCTACTGGGCGGGCGGCAATCCGTTCCACCACCATCAGGACCTGAACCGCCTTGTCGAGGCCTGGCAACGCCCCGACAGCGTCATCATCCATGACTGGTGCTGGAATGCCGCCGCGAAGCGCGCCGATATCGTGCTTCCCTGCACGACGATGCTGGAACGCACCGA
>JAYYLR010000172.1:0-3247 GCA_036143955.1 Pseudomonadota bacterium
GCCATGCGATCAAGTGACTTGTACATCATGCCCAGCCGCGCATTGCCCCCGAGGCGTTCGCGATTGCGGATCAAAAAATCCCAATAGAGATAGTTAAAGGGGCATGCGCCCTCGCCGGTTTTCTTCGCCACCTTGTAGCCGCAGTTCGCGCAGTAGTTTGACATGCGGCTGATATAGGCGCCACCCGCCGCGTAGGGCTTGCTCGCCAGATAACCGCCATCGGCGAACAGGACCATGCCCGAGACATTGGGAAGTTCGACCCACTCGTAGGCATCGGCATAGACGACAAGATACCATTCATTGACCTGCCGTGGGTCGAGGCCGGCCAGAAGCGCGAAATTACCAAGCACCATCAGCCGCTGGATGTGATGGGCATAGGCATAGCGCCGGGTCTGGTCTATCGACTGCCTCATGCAGTTCATCTCGGTGGCGCCCGTCCAGTAGAATGACGGCAGGTCACGACTTGCTTCGAGGAAATTCATCGACGCGTAATCCGGCATCTTCAGCCAATAGATTCCACGGATGAATTCGCGCCATCCGAGAATCTGGCGGATGAACCCCTCGACGGCGTTCAGCGGCGCGTGCCCTGTGGCCCAGGCGGCCTCGGCGGCACGGACCGCCTCGATCGGCAGGATCAGCCCGGCATTCAGATAGAACCCGATATGGCTGTGATACATCCAGGGTTCGTCCTCGATCATCGCATCCTGATAAGTGCCGAAGAGCGGCAGCCGCTCGACGATGAAATGGTCGAGTACCTCCAGTGCCTGCGCCCTTGTAACAGCAAAGCCGAAGTCTGCCAGATCGCCGAAATGGTCGGCGCAGCGTTCCTCGACAAGCGCCAACACGTCCGAGGTGATCTGGTCGGTGAGAAAATTCAGCGGCTTCGGCACGACAAGCGACAGGTCGGGAGGTTCGCGATTGTCGGCGTCGTAATTCCACTTGCCCCCGACCGGCTCACCGTTCTCCATCAGAACATCGTGGCGACGGCGCATTTCGCGATAGAAGAAATCCATCCGGAGTTGTTTGCGGCCTTCCGCCCAGTCGGCGAAGATCTCGGGCGGGCAAAGAAACCTGTCATCACCGCGAATCTCGACAGGAATGCCAAGTTCACTCTGCCAGTCACGCATGGCCTGAAGCACCCGGTGCTCGCCAGGTTCGGTGACGACAAGCCTGTCCACCTGATGACGGGAAGCGGCGCGCGCCACCTCGCCTGAAAAGCTGCCGCTGTTCTCAGGATCCTCCAGACGCACATAATCGACCGTCACGCCCCCAGCTCGGAGCGTCTCGGCAAAATGCCGCATGGCCGAAAACAGGAATGCGACCTTACGCTTGTGATGTTTGACATAGGTGACCTCCTCGATCACCTCGGCCATCAGCACAACATCGGCCTGCAACTCCAGATCAGACAGGCTTGACAGACCCTCTGAAAGCTGGTCACCGAGAACAAGCCGCAAAGCTCCAGCCATCAGGCAGCCCCCGCACGAAGCGCGCTGAAGGCGGCCAGCGCGTCCTCGCGCGACTGTTTCAGGTCGACGGCCGGGCGCGGATAGGTTTCGCCAAGGCGGACGCCGGCCTGCGCCAGAACCTCTTGCGGCGCCGTCCAGGGCGCGAACAGATACTTCGTTGGCAGAGCCGACAATTCGGGCACATAGCGGCGGGTGTAGGTACCGTCGGAGTCGAACTTCTCTCCCTGCGAAACCGGATTGAAGACACGGAAATAGGGTGCCGCGTCGGCACCGCATCCGGCAATCCACTGCCAGGAGGCGCTGTTGTTCGCATGGTCGGCATCGACAAGGCAATCCCAGAACCATGCCTCTCCATGATGCCAGTGTAGCCGCAGATTCTTGACAAGGAACGAGCCGGTCACCATCCGCATGCGGTTGTGCATATAGCCAGTCTGCCAAAGCTCGCGCATGGCGGCGTCGACAAAGGGTATGCCGGTGCGTCCACGCTGCCAGGCGCGGAGCAGAGCATCATCATCACGCCAGTCGAACCCGTCGAATTTGGCCTGTAGATTGCGCCGTTTCAGCTCCGGGTTGAAATAGAGCAGCGAATGCGAGAACTCGCGCCAACCAAGCTCGGAGCAGAAATTGTCGACATCGGTCTCGGGAAGGTCGTTGCGCGCGCGCGCCGCGTGCCAGATCTGGTTGACCGATATCTCGCCCCAGTGGATGTGCGGCGACAGTCGCGAGACATGCGGTGCCGCCGGCAGGTTGCGGCCATCCTTGTAGCCGGCAAGCCCATCGTCGAGGAAGGCCGTCAGGCGCGCCATGGCGCCGGCTTCGCCGATATTCCAGTGCGGGGCCAGCATCGCGCCCCAGCTTTCAGCAGGCAACAGGCCGAGTTCGGCGATGTCGCCAGCAGGCGCATTGGGCATCAGGCTGATGTTAGGCACAGGAAGCGGAAGCCGCGGCGGCGGCGCAGCAAGGCACCCGCGGCGATAGAAGGGCGTGAAGACCTTGAACGGGGTACCATCACCTTTTTTGACCTCCCAGGGTTCCCAGAGCAGCGCTCCATTGTGGCTTTCGGCCTCGATTTCCACTTCCCCGAGTTTGGTCTTCAGCGCGGTGTCACGCTCGATGCGCCAGGCCTCGTAACTACGGTTCCAGAACACCGCGCTTGCGCCTGTTTCGCGAGCCAGCGCCGGAATCAATTCACGCGCATCGCCGGCCGTCACATACAGTATGCCACCAAGAGCGTTCTTCAGGGCCTGAAGCGAGTGATGCAACCACCAGCGGCTCGCCGCTCCGATGCTGTCGGGACCGGCGCTGGCATCGTCGAGGATGAACACCGGAAGAACGTCGCCCCGCGCTGCTGCCGCAGTCAATGCGGGATTGTCGGCAAGTCGAAGGTCCTGGCGAAACCAGCAGATGGAGAGCGGGCGCGACATCGGCTTCCTTTCCGCCGCGCGTGACGCGGCGTATCAGTGCAAACGGCTCCCCTTCCTTTGCAGAATATGGTTTTCGGATTTTGCCATCCAGTTCTTGAGTAAATCGCGTCACGGCGGTCAGCTTTCAAGCCCTGACACCGCGCTTCCCGGCGTTAAATGAACGATCAGAAAAATGCGAAGCAGCGGGTCTCGATGCTCTGTCGCGGCATGGCGCCCTCCGGCGACAAGGGATCCGAAAAAGCGGTGTGGATGGTAAAGCGTGTCCTGCCGTCAGTCGCGGAATCATAGGTCTTGATCAGCGCCACCTCGCCCTCCTCCATGGCCGGGAAATAAACCCAGTCATGGTCGGGATTGAAG
>JAYYLR010000173.1:0-19963 GCA_036143955.1 Pseudomonadota bacterium
TTCGTCACCGTGATTTCGCCGCCAAGGCTGAACGGCTGCTCGGCCGCCGCGGGCAGTGCGCAAAGGCAGCCGGTGACAGCCAGTGCGCACGAAAGGCTGGAGAGTTTTTTCATTAGAAAAAACTAAAATAATGAAGATGACTCATCCACCCATAAAAGCGCAGATCATCCGGCGGCGCGTCCTGCCGACGGATCGTCCGAAAGACAGAGTCCGGCCGTCACGCCGTGACGGGCGTCAGGTGACGTAGGGGTTGTCGCGGAACGGGTCGTCTTCCTCGCCGAACTCGTCGGTGGCGGCGATCCACTCGGCCTCAGGGTTCAGCGACACGGCAAGCGCGCTCGAGGATTCCGGAATGGCGACGAAGGTGCCCTGGGCCTCGTTCGGGACGGCGGCACGGCGTGTCATCCGGAACAGCGCGAAGCCGCCGATCATCACCTGCGTTATGGTGATCAGGACGAAGAAGCTGGTGACGCCGAAAAATTCGATCGACAGCGCCGCGAGCGGCGAACCAAAAACCGCACCGGCGCCATTGACCATGACAAGACCCGATGCCGCGGCCACCATCTGGCGCGGTGTCAGGAAGTCGTTCGCATGCGCGATGCACAGCGAATAGAGC
Organism: Pseudomonadota bacterium; assembly: GCA_036143955.1. Classification (GTDB taxonomy): domain Bacteria; phylum Pseudomonadota; class Alphaproteobacteria; order Puniceispirillales; family Puniceispirillaceae; genus UBA8309. The sequence continues at coordinate 617 of JAYYLR010000173.1, forward strand.
GGAAAGAGCGAGCCGCCATAGACAAGCATGCACAGCAGCAGAAAGGCGAATTCACCGCGCCCGAACAGCGTTGCCGTTGCGGCCGCGACGCCGCCCATGACGGCGACTCCCAGGATTACCATCCGTCGGTCGAACCTGTCGGACAGCCTGCCGACAGGATATTGCAGGATCAGCGCGCCAACCACCGGCGCGGTCATGAAATAGCCGACCTCGGCATTGTCCAGCCCGATCGACAGCCCGTAGACCGCACCCATGCCGAACAGCATCGACACCGCGATGCCGTTGATGCCGAGCCCGACGACGGCAAGCGGCGACACCTGCATCAGGCGGCGCATGCTCATCCGCTCGGGCTCCTCGAATGTCGGCGCCGAGGTCGCCGAGAGCAAGACCGGAACAACCGCAATCGAGACCAGAACCGACGCAAGAAGGAACAGCACGATGCTGTCATCGCCGCCGGCGCCGATCATCAGCTGGCCGATGCCGAGCCCGCCCATCGAGATAATCATGTAAAGCGACAGCATCTGGCCGCGAGTCTCGTTGGTGGCCTTGTCGTTCAGCCAGCTCTCGCAGACGATGTACATGCCGGCGAAGCTGAAGCCAGTGACAATCCGCATCAGGGCCCATACGACCGGGTTGACCAGCCCCGCCACCACAAGCACCGCTGCCGAGGCAAGCGCCGCCATCGCGCCGAAGACCCGCACATGACCGACATTGTCGAGAAGCTTCGGCACCAGCAGCGAGCCGCAGAAGATGCCGAGGAAATAGCCGGCCATGACGAAACCCGTCGTGACCTTGGAGAAGCCGGCCTCGGTTGCTTCGGTGCCGAGAAGAACGACCTGTAGCCCGTTGCCGGACATGATCAGCAACAGGCCAAAAAACAGCGTCCATGATGCCAAGGCGGATCTCAGCATGGCGGATCAACGTGTCCTTTTTCGGCGCGGTTAAGGCGGTCTGCCCTTGCCCGTCACCGGGTTCCATAATGTTTTGAAAGCTCGTTTGACGGACATGCCGTCTCCGCTCTCTTTGCGACCAAAAATACGGCGCGTCTGTCCAGAAAATTCCGAAAGTTGGTCGTTTTGACGACAGTGATACGAATTTTACGGAACCATAGGGATTTCAGGGGGATGGAGCCGGTACCAGCCGGTCGAACAGCGACTCGGTGTGAGCCCGGTGGGCGGTGATGCGTGTCCGAAGATCCGTGACGTCGGGACTGTCGCAGCAATCGAGCACGAAGCCGGTTGCGGAGGCCGACAGCGCCTCCGGTGCAAGGCCGCTCGTGCCGACGACGAGGCGAAGCGCCTGTTGCAGGTCGGCAAAGAGTTCGTCCGCAGCGGCAAGATCGGCCGCATCCTCCGTGGCCAGCCGACCGGCCGCCACCATCGCGTCGAGAAGCGCCGCCGGCGGCATGGCCAATCCCGGAAAGAGATCGGCGTTCAGAAGCCGCAGCCCCTGCAACAGCAGATCGAGCTCGCCGATGCCGCCGGGCTGCTTTCGCAGCTGCCATTCCGGCGCGTCGCCGTAATTGGCACGAAGCCGCCGCCGCATGTCGTGAAGGGCGGTTGCCAGCGGCGGCATCGCCACGGGTTCGCCTGCCGCCCTGGCGAGAGCCTTCATCGTGGCATCGCCGCAGGCCGCGGCCGGAGTCAGAAGGCGTGCCTTGCCAAGCGCCAGCTTCTCCCACAGCCAGGCCTCGCCACGATAATAGGTCTCGAGCCGTGCCAGCGAGGGTGCGAGGCTTGCCTTCTCGCCATCCGGCCGCAGGCGCGAATCGACGGTGAAAAGCCGGCCCTCGCCGGTGGCGCCGCCAAGCCAGCTTGCGAGTGTCTGCGCGAGCCGGTTGAAATAGGTGGCCGCGCCGAGGGACCGCCTGCCATCCGCGGTGCCGGACGAGACGGCGTCGGACGGCGCATCCCATACAAACACAAGGTCGAGGTCAGAGGTCGGCGTCAGCTCGCGAAGCCCGAGCCTGCCCATGGCGATCACGGCAAGGTCGCCGGCAATGCTGCCGTGGCGGCGTTCCATGTCGTCCATGGCAAGGTCGCGGACAACCCGAATGGCGGCCTCGGCGGTGTCCGCCAGCGCCGTGCCAAGCCCCTGCCGGTCCGCAACGCCGCTGAGCCGCTGCACCTCGGCCCGGAACTGGCGCTCGCGGGTGATGCGCGCCACCATGTCGAGTGCCAGTTCAACGGGCTGGTCTTCAACAGCGGCGCGAAGCTCGCTCTCGAGATCATCGGCCGGTGCGAGTGGCTGGAAGAATTCGCCAAACAGCACAAGGTCGAACAGCATCGGATGCTGCCGCAGCCTGTCGGCAAGCCGTGGCGAAAGAACAAGGATGTCGCCAAGAAGGCGCGTCAGCTGCCGGTTGTGGTCGAGGAGCGAGAATATCTGCACGCTTGCCGGCAGGCCCTCGACAAATCCGGCAAAGGCAGCGAAGGCGGAATCCGGGTCCTGCGCCTTGGCAAGATGTTCCAGCATCGGCGGCATGATTCCCGACAGAAGCGCGCGGGCCCGCTCGCCGCGCGTGGCGGCAATGCGGCCGGCCATCCAGCCGGCAAGGATGGCTGCGATGTCAGCCGGGCGGGAAAAGCCGCGGGCGGAGAGCCAGGCCATGAGTCTGTCCTCATCCTCCAGAAGCGGCGTGTCGGATCCTGCATCAGGCGTGTCCTCGAACAGCCTGTGCGCGGTATGGCGTTCAATCCCGTCGAGGCACGCTGACAACGCGGCAAGAAATCCCTCCGCTTCTTCATGCCCGAGAAAGGCCGAGGTGTCGCCAATCGCCTCACGGCTTCGCGGCAGCGAATGGGTCTGCGCGTCGGCGATCATCTGCAGCCGGTGCTCGGCCCGGCGAAGCGACAGATACAGGCCGCCGAGCGCCGAAGCCTGTTCCTGTTCGATCCATCCTTCCCCGGCGAGGGCCCGCAGCGCCGGAAGGGTGCTCCCGAGCCGCAGCGCCTGTGACCGGCCGCCACCGACAAGCTGCAGCACATGGGTCAGGAATTCGACGGCGCGGATGCCGTTCGGGCCTGTCTTCAGGTTGTAGCCTTCCCATCCCGCCGCCGCCGTCGGCCGGCGCAGCATCATTTTCATGTCGTCCATGACCGTGTAGTCCAGCGTGCGGCGCCAGACGAAGGGCTGGATCTCGGCAAGGAACCGCATGCCCATGCCGATGTCGCCGGCTACCGGGCGGGCGCGGATGAAGGCGGCGCGCTCCCATGTGCGGGCGATGGATTCATAATATCCCATCGCCGCTTCGCGCTGGATGCTGACGGCCGTCGCCCCGGGGTCGGGACGGAGCCGCAGATCGACCCGCCAGCCGATGCCGTCGCCGGTTGCGGTGGACAGCAGCCGGACAAGCGCGCGGGCCGTCTCGACATAGAATGCCTGGCTTTCTGCAGGGTCTGAAAGCGGGTTGGCATCCGGATCATGGAGCAGGATCAGGTCAACATCCGAGGAATAGTTCAGCTCCCGCGCGCCGAGCTTGCCGAGCGCCAGCACCATCCAGCCGCATCCCGCCCGGCCGGCGCGCGCTTCAGCATCCGCCTCGCCGAAGCGGCCGCGCCCGTCGGCCTGGCGGAACAGGAAGGTTACGGCGCTTCTTATCGCGGCCTCGGCGGCGTCGCTGAGCCAGGCCATCTGCGTCTCGACATCCGCCATATCGGCCATGTCGGCAAGCGCCACGCACAGCGCGCAGCGGCCGCGAAGCCGGCGCAGCGCCGCCATCATTCCGGCCTCGTCGGTCAGCTGGTCCGCGGCCTGCTCGCAGGCGGCAATGGCGGCTTTCACCTCGGCGGCGCCGCGGCCCTGCGGGATGGCGGCGATCAGGTCCGGATGCGCCCGCGCCAGCGAACGCAGATGCTGCGAATGCGCGAAGATGGCTGCCAGCTGGTCCTCGTCGAGGGGGCCGTCCGCCATCTGCCCGCGGGCCCATTCGGCAAGCTCGGGAAGAATGGCGGCGTGATCCGCAAGGGGCAGTGCCGGGCCCGCCACGACGGGCGTCTGTATTTCATCGACGGTCATTCAGGCCACAATAGACGGCGCAACGGCATCGGCCAACGGACGTTACGTCATGCCGCGAGGATGGCGCCGCCGTCACGGACCCGGCCGACGGCGTGCCACATCCTGACGCTCAGCGCCACCGCCGCGACGCTCAGCCCGACAAGAAGTCCGGCCCACACCCCGGTCGGTCCCAAGCCGAAACCGAAACCGAACACCGCCCCGACGCCGACACCGGTGATCCAGAAGCTGGCGATGGCGATCATCCCGGGCGTGCGGGTGTCGTTGAGACCGCGAAGGACCGAAATGGCGACCGCCTGAAGCCCGTCCGGTATCTGGAACAGCGCCGTCAGGAGCATCATTGGAATGGCTAGCGCCATGACCTCGTCGAACATGCCGTCGCCGGCGGCGAGGAACAGACCGACAAGCTGCTGCGGCCAGATCAGGAGAATGGCCATCGTCGCGATCGTCACAGCGGTGCCGAGCCAGAAGCTGGCGCTGGCGCTCCGCGTAAGGTTCACCCTGTCGCCGGCGCCGGCGTAATTGCCGACCCGGACCGTGCTTGCCTGCGCGACCGCAATCGGCACCATGAAGAACACCGCCGCCAGCTGGTTGCTGATCGCGGCGGCGGCGAGCCCGGCGGTGCTGAACAGCCCGATCAGAAAGGTCACGGCGATGAACATGCCGGCCTCGGCGACGATGGTCAGCCCGATCGGCACGCCGATCCTGAGCAGCCGGACGGTCACCGCCCAGTCCATCACCCAGAGGCGACGGAACGGGCTGCCGTTCCGGAAGGGCGGTACAAGGGCGATATAGGTTATCAACCCGGCGCAGAGGACCGTGTAGACGATGGATGTCGCCAGCGCCACGCCGCCTAGCTCCATCGCCGGAACCGGACCGATGCCGCGAACGAACACCTCGTTCAGCCCGATATTCAGGCACAGCGCGAGGATCACCGCGATGACCTGTGCCAACGGGCGCTGGTGTGAGATGATGTACTGGCGAAGAACAAAGGACAGAAACATGAAGGGCATGCCGAAGCTCGACCAGATCAGGAACGGCTCGCCAATGCGGGCCAGTTCGGGATCCTGCCCGAGGGCAACGAGAACTTCCTCGCCGACAAACAGCAGCGGCACGGTGATCGAGCCGAGCGCGACCGCGATGGCCATTCCCTGGCGAAAGGCGCGCCGCACCTGCCGCTCGTCACCGGCGCCGATTCCCTGCGCGACAAGCGGGCCTACCGCAAGCGAGATGCCAAGCGCCAGGAAATAGAGCGGCTGGAAATAGCGCGAGGCAAGCGCGCCGGCGGCAAGGCTGACGCTGTCGATCCGGCCCATGGCGATCGTGTCGCTGGTCCAGATCCCGATGGTCGCCAGCTGCCCGATGATCAGCGGCGCCGCAAGGCGCATGTTCCAGCGCATGTGCTCGCGCCAGCTCAGGGCGGATTGGATCATGGGGTCCCCCGACGACGGGCGCGATGGCGGGCCTGTCGTCGCAATGTGAAAATTCGTGCATCTGTGGTATCGCGTAGACTATTGTGGTGCAAGGATTTTGGCGGCGCGTGCCGCGCAGCGGGAACGGGACATGGCGAGGAAACCGGCAGGAAGATCGACGACGCGGGGGACGTCCGGGCGAAGCTACCGGAACGACACCGGCCTGACCCGTCAGCCGAAGAAGATGCGGGGGCGCAAGCCGTCGTCGCAGCGCTGGCTGACGCGGCAGCTGAACGACCCGTTCGTGGCGCAGGCGAAATCGCGGGGCTTCCGATCGCGCGCCGCGCTGAAGCTCGAACAGATCGATGAAAGGTACGGGCTTCTGAAGCCCGGCATGTCGGTTGTCGATCTGGGATGTGCGCCGGGCGGCTGGCTTCAGGTGGTGGCCGAGCGTACGAAGCTCGGCTGCACCGGCGCGAAACTTGTCGGAATCGACCTCCTGGAGACCGACATTCTCGACGGGGTCGAGATTTTTGTCGGTGACATGACCGATCCGGTCATGCTAGGCCGAGTGCGCGGCGCCGTCGGGGGACGCGCTGACGCGGTGCTCAGCGACATGGCTGCGGCAACGACAGGCCACCGTCCCACCGACCATCTCCGCACGACGGCGCTCCTCGAGGCGGCGCTGGATTTCGCCATCGAGGTTCTTGTCGAAGACGGCTTTTTCCTGGCGAAATGTTTCCGGGGCGGTGCCGAGCGAAGCGTCCTTGACCTGATGCAGGGCAATTTCCAAACGGTGCGCCATGTGAAACCCGCCGCAAGCCGACAGGAATCGGTCGAAAGCTATGTCCTCGCGACCGGGTTCCACGGTGCCGGCGGACGTGCCGAGGCGCCTGACGATCCGGCGGAGGAGGGACCGGGTGGCACCGGCGGCGGCTATTCGCCGATCTAGGACGCCGATCAGGCGTCGCAGGTGACATTTTCGCCTATTTAGGGGCTACCTTTCTCCACCCCCCTCAGATATAGTGGCGCGCCACCGGACATGCGGAAGGCGCCCCATGAAAATTCGCGAAGCTTTGACTTTTGATGACGTGCTCCTCGAGCCGTCACGCTCGGCCGTATTGCCGGCCGACACCGACGTCACCTCGCGGCTGACGCGCACGATAAGCCTGAAAATCCCACTGTTGTCGGCGGCCATGGACACGGTCACCGAGCACCGGCTGGCGATCGCCATGGCGCAGGCAGGCGGCATTGGCGTCGTGCACAAGAACATGACCATCGAGGAGCAGGCCGGCGAGATCGCCCGCGTGAAGAAATATGAAAGCGGGATGGTCGTGAACCCGCTGACCATCACGCCGGAACGAACGCTTGGCGACGCTCTGGAGCTGATGAAGACGCACCAGATCAGCGGCATCCCGGTCGTCGATGGCGAGGGCAAGCCGCCACACCGGCTTGTCGGCATCCTGACGAACCGCGACGTCCGCTTCGCCAGCGACCTGAACCAGAAGGTATGGGACCTGATGACCCGCGAGGTGATCACGGTCGGCGAAGACGCGACGCAGGAGGACGCCAAGAAGCTTCTTCACGAGCACCGGATCGAGAAGCTTGTCGCGGTTGATTCGAAATCCCGCTGCATCGGCCTGATCACGGTGAAGGATATCGAAAAGGCGCGGAACCACCCGATGGCGGCCAAGGACGCAGCCGGACGGCTGCTTGTTGCCGCCGCCACCGGCGCCGGGCCCGAGGGCGCGGCCCGCGCCGAGGCGCTGATCGAGGCCGGGGTGGATGTCGTCGTCGTCGATACCGCGCACGGCCATTCGGAAGGCGTGCTGTCAGCCGTGTCGGCGATCCGCAAGATGGCCAACGAGGTCCAGGTGATCGGCGGCAATGTCGCCACCGCCGACGGTGCCAAGTCGCTGATCGACGCGGGTGCCGACGCGGTCAAGGTCGGGATCGGCCCGGGGTCGATCTGCACGACCCGCATGGTTGCCGGTGTCGGGGTCCCGCAGCTGACGGCGATCATGGATGCCGCCGAGGCAAGCCACGCCGCCGGGGTGCCGGTAATCGCCGATGGCGGAATCAAATATTCCGGCGATCTCGCAAAGGCGCTTGCCGCAGGCGGCGACTGTGCGATGATCGGCTCGCTTCTGGCCGGAACCGACGAAACGCCGGGCGAGGTCTATCTTCACCAGGGACGGTCCTACAAGGCCTATCGCGGCATGGGGTCGACAGGCGCCATGGCGCGCGGATCGGCGGACCGCTATTTCCAGGCCGAGGTCTCGCAGCCCCTGAAGCTGGTGCCGGAGGGGATCGAGGGGCAGGTGCCCTACAAGGGGCCGGTCGAAAACGTGCTTCACCAGCTAATGGGCGGTGTTCGCGCGGCGATGGGCTATACCGGCAACGCCACCATTGCCGATCTGCAGGAAAATGCCCGTTTCCTGAGGATCACCGGCGCCGGGCTCAGCGAATCGCACGTCCATGACGTGACCATCACCCGCGAAGAGCCGAATTACCGGCCGCGTGCCTGAGAACATATCTGCGACCGGGGAGCGCCGCCGCCCATGACGCCTGCAGCCAGGATCGCTGCCGTAATCGACATTCTGTCCGAAGCGCCTGATGGCGTTCCGGCCGGAACCGTGCTGCGTCGCGGTCTGCAGCAGCGGCGGTATGCCGGCTCCGGCGACAGGCAGGCGATCAGCGCCCTGTTCTGGACCATATACCGTGCCGCCGCGCGGATCGGCTGGCATCTCGAGCAGCTTGGCGCCGAATCGACGCCGCGAACCTATGTTCTGGCCGCGCTGCGGCTTGCCGACGGGATGGACAGCAAAGCTCTAGCGACAATGTTCGGCGACGACGACAGGCATGGTCCGGCATCGCTCGACGCGGCGGAAGCCAAACTCGCGGATGATCTGGACGGCCGTGGCCTCGATGATCCGGCGATGCCGGTGGCAGTGCGGCTGGAATGGCCTGAAGCCCTCGTCGATGACGCCGGCGCGGCGCTTGGCGAGGCGCTCGAATCGGAGCTTGAGGCGATGCGCGGCGAAGCCGGAACCGACATCAGGATCAACCAGCTGAAGCTGAAGGACCGCCGCCAGCTTCGTGACCGGCTTGCCGGACGCGGCATGAAATGCCATCCGACGAAACTGTCGCCGCTCGGCATCCGCATGGAACGGCGGGTGCGGGTCGAGGACAGCCCTGAATTCCGGGGCGGCCAGTTCGAAATCCAGGACGAAGCCTCGCAGATCGCGGCACTGTTGTGCGACGCGCGCCCGGGCATGCAGGTTGCCGACATCTGCGCCGGTGCCGCCGGCAAGTCGCTGGTAATGGCGGCGCGGATGGAAAACCGCGGCAGGATCGTCGCCATCGACAGCGATGTCGAGCGGCTGGAGCGCGGCGCCGCCAGGATCAGGCGGGCCGGTATCCACAATATCGAGCGTGTCGCGGTGGCCGAGGCCTGGGGAACGAAACGCTGGCGCGGCAAGTTCGACCGCGTCGTCATCGACGCCCCCTGTTCGGGTTCGGGAACCTGGCGCCGCGCCGTCGACGCGCGCTGGCGCTGCGACGTCGCCGGGCTTGACGGGCTGCGGCAGGCTCAGGCCGGACTTCTCGACCGCGGCCGGGCGATGGTGGCGCCCGGGGGGCGCATCATCTACATTACCTGCTCGCTTCTCCGCAGCGAGGGCGAAACGCAGATCGAACGGCTTCTCGAAGAGGCGCCGGAACTCGAAATCGCCGACATTGCCGGCATCTGGCAGGATGTGATCGGCACCGAAGGCTGCCCGCCGGCGCCCGGCGGCATGCTGCGCCTGTTGCCGGGACGCGACGGAACGGACGGATTTTTCATGGCGGTGCTGCAGTCGCGGCGGCGCTGACTTTCAAGGACGATACCAGGGACGCAAACATGCAGGATTCGGTTCTGATCATCGATTTCGGGTCACAGGTGACGCAGCTGATCGCGCGGCGGCTCCGCGAGGCGGGCGTCTATACCGAGATCCTGCCCTGCACGACCGACCCTGGGCGCATTGACTCCGCCGCGCCGCGCGGCATCATCCTGTCCGGCGGGCCGAATTCGGTGGCGCTGGCCGACACGCCGCGCGCCCCGCAGGCGGTGTTCGATCTCGGCGTTCCGGTTCTCGGCATCTGTTACGGGCAGCAGACGATGTGCCAGCAGCTTGGCGGCAGCGTCGAGCCAGGCAAGAGCCGCGAATTCGGGCGCGCGACGCTGGAAATCACCGATGGCTGCCGGCTGTTCGACAGGCTGTGGCCGGCCGGCGCGACGCGCACCGTCTGGATGAGCCATGGCGACCATGTCGCCGCGCTGCCGCCGGGATTCCGTGTTGTGGCGACCTCGACAGGCGCCCCCTTCGCCGCCGTGGCGGATGACGAGCGGCGGCTCTATGGTGTGCAGTTCCATCCCGAGGTCGTTCATACCGAGGAGGGCGGCGCGCTGCTGTCGCGCTTCGCGCTGGATGTCTGCGGCTGCACCGGAAGCTGGTCGATGACCGCCTACCGGGAGCGTGCTGTCGAGGCGATCCGTTCGCATGTCGGCGACGGCAAGGTGATCTGCGGGTTGTCCGGCGGCGTCGATTCCTCGGTCGCGGCGGTGCTGATCCACGAGGCAATCGGCGACCAGCTGACCTGCGTCTTCGTCGATCACGGGCTGCTCCGCGCCGGCGAGGCGGAAGAGGTGGTGGCGCTGTTCGGCGGCCATTACAACATCCCGCTGATCCACCGCGACGCCTGCGAACTGTTCCTCGGACGGCTGGACGGCGTGTCCGACCCGGAACAGAAGCGCAAGATCATCGGCGCCAGCTTCATCGAGGTGTTCGAGGAAGAGGCGAACCGCATCGACGGCGCCGCCTTTCTCGCCCAGGGGACGCTCTATCCCGACGTCATCGAGAGCATCTCGGCCGCCGGCGGCGATGCCGTCACCATCAAGTCGCACCACAATGTCGGCGGCCTGCCGGAGCATATGAAGCTCGAGCTTGTCGAGCCGCTTCGCGAGCTGTTCAAGGACGAGGTGCGCGAACTCGGGCGCGAGCTCGGCCTTCCCGAAAGCCTTGTCGGGCGCCATCCCTTCCCGGGGCCGGGGCTGGCGATCCGCGTGCCCGGCGAGATCACGCCTGACAGGCTGGACATCCTTCGCGCCGCCGACAGCGTCTATCTCGACGAGATCCGCAGGGCCGGCCTCTATGACGAGATCTGGCAGGCCTTCGCCGTGCTGCTTCCGGTGCGCACCGTCGGGGTGATGGGCGATGCGCGGTCCTACGAATATGTCTGCGCGCTTCGCGCCGTCACCTCGAGCGACGGCATGACCGCCGACAGCTATCCGTTCAGCCATGATTTCCTGTCGCGCGCCGCGACGCGGATCGTCAACGAGGTGAAGGGCGTCAACCGCGTCGTCTATGACGTCACCTCGAAGCCGCCAGGCACCATCGAGTGGGAGTGAGGCGTCAAAATCGGTGTTTTTGGTGACACCGCTGACACGTGGATTCTAGAAACGGAAGGTGAAACATACCATGGACATCCTGGATGTTTCGTTAGTTTTCTCCGTACTGTCCTGTAGCCTTGTTGCCGGATTCATCCTTACATACGCAATTGTCGTCATGCCCGGTCTGTCCGGGCTTGACGACAAGGCGTTCATGAGAGCGTTTCAGCTCACCGACGGGGTGATCCAGAACAATCAGCCGGTTTTCATGTTGATCTGGCTGGGGTCCATCATCTCGGTGTCGGCTGCAATTGTAAGTTCAATGGTAATTGCCGGGTTGTCTGAAGCTTGGGTGGTCGTCCTTGTCGGTGCTGTTTATCTGGTGGGTGTGCAGGGCATAACCATGTCAATCCACTTGCCGTTGAATGGCCGCGTTCAAAAACTGGATATCGACAATCTGGATGATCAGACGTTAAGTGAAGAGCGGTTGAAAATTGAAACAAAATGGACTTATTTCAACAACATTCGCACGGCTATCGCCGTCCTTGTCAGCTTGTCACTGCTCATAATCCTAAGCTTGCGATAACGGAGATGACTTAGCTCCGGAACTGCTGAAAACCCATATTTTTCAGCGCTAATATACGATTTTTTAAATAATTGCCTGTTACCGTTCGCCTGTTGCGGGCCGCATGGTCTGACCAGCCGTATCGAAACCGGAAACAGGATCTACACAGGACATTAGGAACATTGGTTTATCGTCTGCAGGCAGGATGCTGTTTGCCGGATGTCTGTCCCTTGTCGCGCTGACCTCGACCGTAACCGGCGCCCCGCTCTTTTCGCCTGGACGATGATCATGCATCCGGGCCGTCTGCCGGCCAGGGTGGAGGCGAGGGCCAAAGCAATCATGCCCAATCGACTGGCCTTTTTCGAGGAGCTGTTTCTTGCCCGCCCGGCATTCTACGGCGTGCGGGACCACCGCAGCTGCTGACGCGAATTCCGTGATGCCGACCTGCTGGCGCGGCTTCGTTCACATGGACCTTGAACAGCGATGACGGGCGGGCGCGAATTTGGGTCGTGCCACATGTCAACATCCGGCACGGCGATGCTTGTGTCGCTTGTGAAGCCGTGTCTAGAGTGACGGGTTGCAAAAGGAAGGCACGGACCCGGCCCATGATCACATCCATCGACCATATCGTCGTGACGGCGGCCGATCCCGACGCCACCATCGCCTTCTACTGCGATTTGCTCGGCATGGAGCTCCAGACCTTCCAGCCGGCCGACGGCAGCCCGGCGCGGCGGGCGCTTTGTTTCGGCCGGCAGAAGATCAACCTTCACGATGCCGCGTCGCCCTATGTGCCGCATGCCCGCCGGCCGGTTACAGGCGCGGTCGATCTGTGTTTTCTCAGCGACGTGCCGATCGCCGAGTGGCAGAAGCGCTTCGCGGCGCACGGCGTGCCGCTTGAGCACGGGCCGGTGCAGAAGACAGGCGCGATGGGCCCGCTCTGGTCGGTCTATGTTCGCGATCCGGACGGCAACCTGATTGAAATTTCCAACCAGATGCAGCCTGATTGACGGTCGCAACGCCGGCCGGTGGGGGAGCCATGCTTGAAATGAAGGACAGCTGCCAGCAGTGCGGCAAGGCACTCGGCTGGCAGGACGAAGCGCTGATCTGCTCCTACGAATGCACCTGGTGCCCGGACTGTGCGACGGCGAACGACAGTCTCTGCCGCAACTGCGGAGGTGATCTCCAGATGCGGCCGCGCCGCGCGGACCCGGACGCATGAAAACCATCGGCCTGATCTGTGGTCGGTCATGTCGGCGAGCCTGATGCCGGTATCCTCGTTCGTCACCGGCTTCGCGCTCGGGTTTTCGCTGATTCTGGCGATCGGCGCCCAGAATGCCTTCGTTCTGCGTCAGGGGCTGTTGCGGCGGCACGTATTTGTCCTAGTGCTGTTCTGCGCACTGGCCGACATGGTTCTGATCGTCGCCGGTGTGGCTGGCGTGTCGCTTCTGATCGCCGATTTCGCCGAACGCCATGCCTCGCTTCTGTTCGGCCTCGCCGCCCTGTGGCTTGCCGCATATGGCGCCCTGCGTCTGCGCAGCGCGGCACGGGCGGGAGCCGCGCTTGCCGAGGATCCGGTGGATGGCGGCGGCCTGGCGGCGACGGTCGCGACGGTGGCTGTCCTGACCTTCGGGAACCCGCATGTCTATCTCGATACCGTGGTGCTGATCGGCACGGTGTCGCTGCAGTTCGAAGGGGCGCAGAAGATTGCCTACGCGGCTGGCGCCGGCACGGCCAGCTTCGTGTTCTTCTTCGGCCTTGGCTACGGCGCGAGTCTGCTCGCGCCGCAGATGCGACGGCGCAACGCCTGGCGGGTGCTCGACGCCGTGATCGCGATGGTGATGTTCATGCTGGCATTCGGGATGGCGCGTGCCGGCGGCTGGATCGGCGGGTGACGCGCGTCACACGTCGTCGAGATCCTCATTCAGGATGGTGATCTGGACATGAAAGCAGAGGTCGCCGTCCTCGTCATCCTGGAATACCACGCCGATGAACTCGTCCTCGAGCATCAGGTCGGCCGAGTCGTCCTTGTTCTCGCGCCGTGCCAGTGACAGCCGCTTGTTGCCGAAGCGCTGTCTCAGGTAATTCTGTACCCGCGCCGTATCGCTTGCGTTCATGGCTGCCTCACTTTCACCGTTCCGCGTTCCGATCCCGTGTTCTATCGCATGGGTGGGGTGGCTGTCCATGATCTTGCCCCGTATGCGGCGGGCATGCGGACATGGTCGCCGACACGGCCGGCGGCTAGCCGTAGCGCGCGATCTGGCCGCCACCATGGCGCGGCCATGACGGCCTTGTGGCGACGTCGCGGGCATCGCAGGATGTGCAGCGCATGCGCCCGCCAAGTTCGGGAACCGGAAACATCGGGCCGAGGCGTGCGATCAGCGGCGCCGTATCCAGTTCGGCATTGTGGCCGCAGCGGTGGCACCAGCAGAACACCTGCAGCCCGTCGCGCGCCAGATCGCCCAATGTTGCCGGGTTTGCCGGGTCGTGGCGCGCTGTCAATCGACGCTTGAATGCCCCCATGGCCCTGTCCTTTGCACAATTGTCCCTTGCCGAACTTTTCAGGCCGGACCGATTGGCGGGCCATCAAGTGTTCATGTTTTGTTCTAATTTAGGGATAGCTTATTGAATGCGCACGGGCAAGCGCTGAATCGCCGCTGTCGGCTGTCTGCAAAGGATTGTTCGGGGACAGGCGGCGGTCAGCCGCTGATAAGACGCGGCAGTTTGTTGAAGTGCCCGATCACATCGGAAACCGCGTTCGAACGGCACAGCACCCGGCTCCTGTCACGGAGCAGAAACTGCGGTTTTTCCTTTGGATGACGCTGTTTCTTCTCGATCACGAACAGCGGATTTTCATGGGTGTGGCGGAAGATCGAAAACAGCGCGGCGCCGTTCAGATGGTCAAGCGCGTAATCCCGCCATTCGCCTGCCGCCACCCGCGCGCTGTAGGCTGCCAGGATCAGGCTGAGTTCCGTTCTGGAGAAATAGAGCTGACGGCGAAGTTTCTTGGGGACCGACACACGCGACACGTCTGATTTTTACCCGCTTTTCTGTTGGCTGTTCCATGACTTGCCGTTATGTTGGGGCACCTTTGCGTCGCCTGTCAACCAAAGCTCTGCTGCGGTGGCGGGTATATGCTCGGGACGCCCGATTTGCCGGGCGCGCGTAATTTCCAACAGGGCACTTTCCGACCGGGGCTGCCCCGGTGATCCGGAACGGGGACAGGATATCCGCAGATGGCCGATATTTTCGATGAGATCGACGAGGAACTGAAACAAGACCGTGCCAAGGAACTGTGGACGCGCTATGGCAAGTTCGTGATTGCCGCCGCAGCCGCCGTTGTGATCGGTGTCGGCGCGTCGCAGGGCTTTTCCGCCTGGACGCGTTCGCAGGCCGAAACGGCGGCGAATCTTTATCAGCAGGCCCTGACCTCGGACGACAATGTTGCCGCTCTGGAAAGCCGGATCGGCGACCTGACCGACGGCTATGCCATGCTTGGCAGGTTCCAGATCGCGGCCGGACAGGCAAAGGCCGGTGACACCGCTGCCGCCGAGGCGGGCTACCTCGCGATTTCCAACGATACGAAAGTGCCGCAGCTCTATCGCGAAGCCGCGCTGCTGATGTCGGTCATGAACGCGCCTGAGGGTGCCGATGCCGGCGACCTGCAGCAGCGTGTCGCGCCGCTTGCCGACGGTGCCGGACCGTGGAAGGGCCTCGCTCTGGAGCTGAGCGCGGCGCTCGACCTTCAGCAGGGGCAGACCGAAGCCGCGCTTGCGAAGCTCGAGGCGATCGTCGCGCTTGCGGAAACCTCGCCCGAACTGCGCCAGCGCGCGGCCCGGCTTGTCGACATTCTGAAATCCTGACCGCGACCCGCCGCTGTCCCAAAGACAGGTAATGCTTGCCATGCCGAACGCCACCAAGACCACCGCACGGACATTCGCCGACGCCGTGCGTGCCGCCTTGCTCGGCTGCTGTGCCTCCCTTCTCCTTGCCGCCTGCTCGCCGCCAGAAGCCATTCTCAAGGGAACCCGCATCGCCGTGCTTCCCGAGGTCAAGCTTGAGGCAGTTGATGGGCAGGCCAATGCCGAAGGGGCTGGGCTGCCTCCTGTGGTGAATATCAACGCGGCCCCGATGCCAGGGCTGTCCGCAGGTCATTCCGGCGGCAATCCGCGACTTGAGCCGCCCCTGTCGACCGTCTGGAAGGTGTCCATCGGTGGCACCGGCACGAAACTGACCGAATTGGCGCAGCCCGTTGTCGGTGACGGCAGGGTCTATACCGTGGCGCCGAACGGCATCGTGTCGGCGTTCGATGTTCGGGACGGCAGCCGGATCTGGTCGGTCGAGATCGAGCCCATGAAGGATGACCCGCTTCCGGGGATCGGTGGCGGCCTGGCGCTCTCTCCGGAGGGCCTCGTGGTCCACGCCGGCGGGCGCCGGCTGGCGCTTCTCACCCCGTCGAACGGCGAGACCGTCTGGAGTGTGGAGACGGACATTCCGCTCAGGGGCGGGCCGACCGTCATCGGGACGGACAGGCTGGCGGTGACAAATCTCGACGGCGACATGATTGTGATGACCCTCGTCGCCGGCGAGCGCATCTGGGAGCATTACGGCATTGCCACCAACACGGTGATTTTCGGATCGCCCGCGCCGGCCTTTGCCAATGACGAGATCCTGCTTGCCGGCGCCGCCGGCGAGGTGTCCTATTTCGACGCGACCACGGGCGAGCTGCTATGGACGGACTCGGTGGCGTCGCTGCTTCCGCGCACCCCGATCCAGGGGCTTGGTGACGTCCGCGCCACACCTGTCCACGACGGCGGACTGATCTTCGTCACAAGCCAGTCCGGGCGGCTGGTTGCCTTCAGTTCACGCAACGGCCTGCCGGTGTGGGAGCGCAGGATCGCCGGCCTGGAAATGCCATGGGTATCCGGCGAGACGATCTTCGTGCTGTCGCTTGACGGCCGCCTGTACGCGCTGCGCCGGTCGGACGGTGCCGTCCGCTGGATCACCGAGCTCGAAGGCGCCGTGCCGATCGAGGTTGTTGTTCCCGAGAATCCGCCGAGATATCTGGGGCCGGTCGTCGCCGGTGACCGGGTCTATGTCGTGTCACGGGCCGGAACGGTGCTCGGGTTCGATCCGGATACCGGTGCGCAGCTTGACAGCGCCGCCCTCGGAACGGAAATTCTCACGCCGCCGCAGCTTGCCGGCGGCCGGATGTTCCTTCTCGGACAGTCCGGAAGTCTGATCGCCGTCGAATAGGGGTGACCGCCGGGCGAGACGTTTGCAGCGTCGCCGCCCGGCCTTGGAGCGATAGTTGTCGTCATGACAGTAACCATAGCCATCGTCGGCCGGCCCAATGTCGGCAAGTCAACGCTGTTCAACAGGCTGATCGGGCGCCAGCACGCCATTGTCGACGACCAGCCCGGGGTGACCCGCGACCGCCGCGAGGGTGACGCCAGCCTCGCCGAGCTCCGCTTCCGCGTGATCGACACCGCCGGGCTCGAGGAGGCCGCGACCGGCAGTCTCGAGGACAGGATGCGACGCCAGACCGAACGTGCCATCGAGAGTGCCGACTTCACCATGATGGTCATCGACGCCCGCGCCGGCGTAACGCCGGCGGACAAGTTCTTCGCCGACCAGATCCGGCGCGCCGGCGCCCACGTCGTTCTTCTCGCCAACAAGTGCGAGGGCAAGGCCGGGGCCGCCGGTCTTGCCGAGGCATGGGAACTCGGCCTTGGCGAGCCGGTGCCGGTTTCGGCGGCGCATGGCGAGGGGCTGGTTGATCTTCACGACGCCATTCTCGAGGCCGCAAGCGATGTCGGCATCGATATGCTTGCCGCCCTTGACGCCGATTCTGACGGCGATGACGAGCTGTCGGACGAGCCGCCGCTCGACGAGGAGGGCAATCCGGTCGACGTCTGGCGCGACCCGCAGGCATCTCAGCCGATGCGGATCGCCGTTGTCGGCCGTCCCAACATGGGCAAATCGACACTTATCAACCGGCTTCTTGGCGAGGACAGGCTGCTGACCGGGCCAGAGGCCGGAATCACCCGTGATTCAATCGAGCTTCCCTTTGAATGGAAGGGTCGCCCCTACAAGCTTGTCGATACGGCAGGCATGCGGCGGCGGGCGCGGATCAGCGACAAGGTCGAGCACCTGATGGTCGAAGACGCGCTTCGCGCCGTCCAGTACGCGCATCTCTGCCTGCTGCTGATCGATGCCACCGAAGAGCTGCATCGCCAGGATCTGGCCATTGCAAGGCTGATCGCCGAAGAGGGGCGCGGCCTTGTGATCGGCGCCAACAAATGGGACGTGGTGCGAAGCCGCCAGGCCGCCGCCCGCGCGATCGACGACCGACTTGAGACTTCACTGGCGCAGATGCGCGGGGTTCCGGTTGTTCACATGTCGGGCCTGCATGGCCGCGGATTTGACAAGATGATGTCTGCTGCCGACGAGATGTACGACCTGTGGAACACCCGCATCGCCACGGCGCGGTTGAACCGCTGGCTCGAAGGCATGCTGGAGGCGCATCCGCCGCCGCTGGTCGATGGGCGGCGCCTGCGGATACGCTATATGACGCAGATCAAGACGCGGCCGCCGACCTTCGCGCTGTTCGTCAGCCGGCCTGCCGACCTTCCGGAAAGCTATCTTCGCTATTTGACGACCGGCATCCGGACCGATTTCGGCCTGTGGGGCGTTCCGGTGCGGATGGTGATGCGAAAGGGCGAGAACCCCTATGCCGGAAAGGCCCGCCGCCGCTAGCCGCAGGGACGGTCAGGCCGCCTCGCGCATGGTGTCGGCGAGAAACCTGCCGAGCGCGCCGATCTGGCGCCGCAATGTCGCTGTCCGTGCCTGGTCGAGCCGGGCTGTTCCATCCATGTAAAGGGCGCGGTTGATTTCGATCTGGACAGACTGCCTTGTGCCGCGCGCATCGCCGTTGCTTCGGGTGATGAAACCGCCTGCATAGGGGTGGTTCCAGCTGACAGTCAGGCCGCAATCCTGAAGGAATCCGGTAAGCGCACTTGCCGTTTCCCGATCAAGCGTGCCGCCATAGCCGTCACCACAGATGATGTCTGGGAGCCGGTTGTTCAGGCGGTCGAGGGCCGGCATCGAATGCATGTCGACAAGAAGTGAGCGGCCGTGGCGGCACACCGCCGCCTCGATAAGGCGCGCCAGTGCTTCATGATAGGGACGGTGCACGAATTCGGTGCGGGCGGTGATCTCTGTTGCCGGCAGACGGCCGTCATAGATCGGCATTCGCGCCGAGGTCAGCTTCGGGATCAGCCCGTAACCGGCGCGCACATGGTGGCAGGGAGCCGGTGCTTCGACCTTGCCGTTGAACATCGCCGCATCAATGGCGCTGTCGGCGCGATTGACGTCGAGATAGGCGCGCGCGACGCGGTTGATCACGGTTGGCAGCCCGTGTGCCGCAAGCTCGGTGACAAGACAGTCGACCCCGAAATCCTCAAGCCCGCGAAGCTCGTCCAGCGTCTGGGCCGCCTGCGTCAGCATGCTGCTCGGGTAGCTTCTTCCGGCATGCGGGCAGGAGATGACGACCGGCGAGGCGCTACCGGACGCGGCATAGATGTCGAGCGGGCTGTAGTGCGGGTCGGCGATCATGCTCTCGGAGATGACCACCGGCGGAAGCTTGGAATCGGCGCGAGAAGCAGGAATAGGCGCGGCTGGCGTCGCCCTTGGCGGCGCGTCAGGCGCCTCTCCGGGCAGCTTGTCGGTCACAACACTCTCATCCATGGCGGCAAGCCTAGCATGCTTTTGCCGCACCTCCGAGTCGGATTGCCGCGACGCGACGCCGCCAGACCAAAAAGGGCTTGCGGATTGACGGCTGTTGGTGCATCACTACACGCCTTGGCGACGGCGAAAGCCGCACCGCCAGACCCTCCGCCGCCACGGCACCGGGCCCGCCTTCGGGACCC
>JAYYLR010000174.1:0-3076 GCA_036143955.1 Pseudomonadota bacterium
GTCGGCACCGGATTTGTCGGCAGGGGGGCCGCCGTCGCGCATGCCGGCAACGGGCTGTGGCTCGACGTTGCCGGCGCGGCGCATCTTCAGGGCGGGATCCGGCCGCTTCTTGCCGACATGGCGCGGCGTCTGCGGCGGGCCGGGCTGACGGCGCGGCTTGCCGTCGCGCCGACATGCGGCGCTGCCTGGGGGCTGGCCCGCTACGCACCGGCGGCACGGCGTTACGGCGTGACATGTCGGGACCGGGGAATCGGCGGCGCCGGAACACGCCAGCTTGCCGGTCTTCTTGCCGACCTGCCGCTGGCGGCGCTGCGGCTTGACGGCGGCATATGCACCGCCATGGCGGCCTCGGGCCTGCGACGGATCGGCGACATCACCGGCATGCCGCGGGCGCCGCTTGCCGGCCGTTTCGGAACCGTGGTGACAGCACGGCTCGACGCGGCGCTCGGGCATGTGAATGAAAGCTTCACCCCGATCGCGCCACCGCGTCCCCGACTGGCGGTGCAGAGCTTCGCCGAGCTGATCCTCGCCCCGGCCGATATCCATGCCGTGGTGATGCGGCTTGTCGGGGATCTGACCGCGATCCTGCAGCAGGACGGAATGGCGGCGCGGAGGCTGCAGCTTGGCTGGCAGCGGGTCGACGGGATGGTGCGCTCGCATGACGTCCGCCTGTCGCGCCCGAGCCGCGATGCCGCGGCATTCCGCCGTCTGCTTGCCGATGCCGGTGAGGCCATCGACCCCGAATTCGGGATTGAGCGGATGTGGATGGAAGCTCATGGCTGCAGCCCGCAGGCGCCGGTCCCGGTCAGGTTCGACGAGGGACTCTCGGTTGCCGAAAGCCGGGCCGGCCTTGTCGACAGGCTGGTGGCGCGGCTTGGCCACGGCGCGGTGCTTCATATGAAGCCGCGTGACAGCTGGCAGCCGGAAGCGGCGCAATACATGGCCTATCCGGACATGGAACCTGCCGGCTTCAGCGACCGGATGAACGCCGCGCCGCACTGCCTGACCGCCGCCCCGCGGCCGATCAGGCTGCTGGCGCATCCTCACAGGCTGGCCGTGGTGGCGCTGCTTCCTGACCATCCGCCGGCACAGTTCGTCTGGCAGAAGCGGACGCACAGGATCGTGCGTGCCAGCGGCCCGGAGCGGATCGCCCCGCAATGGTGGCAGGCCGCGGCGGGCACCCGCACGCGGGATTATTTCCGCCTTCAGGATGAGCGCGGGGCCGGATTCTGGGTCTATCGCGAAGGCCTTCCCGAACGCGGCGAAGAACCGGACTGGTTCCTTCACGGGTTCTTCGCGTGATGGCGCTGCTGGGATGCTACAGCAATTTCAGCTTCCTGACCGGCGCCTCGCATCCGCACGAGATGGTGGCGGCGGCGGCGGCGGCGGGGTGGCAGGCCGTCGGCATTGCCGACGTCAATTCGCTTGCCGGCATCGTGCGGGCGCATGTCGCGGCGCGC
Source organism: Pseudomonadota bacterium (assembly GCA_036143955.1). Taxonomy (GTDB): domain Bacteria; phylum Pseudomonadota; class Alphaproteobacteria; order Puniceispirillales; family Puniceispirillaceae; genus UBA8309. The sequence goes on from JAYYLR010000174.1 coordinate 1,461, forward strand.
GAACACGGCATCAGGCTTGTTGTCGGGGCACGTCTGCAGCCGGTTGACGGGCCAGAGGTGATTGTCCACCCGACCGACCGGGCGGGGTATGAATCGCTGTCCGTCCTGCTGAGCGAGGCCAATCTTCGGGGCAGCAAGGCGGCGCCGGTGCTGCATCTTGCCGACCTGGCGCGGCTTGCGCCGACGACGGCGCTTCTGGTGATGCCGCCGCTTCATCCCGATTCCGGCCATGCGACGCATCTTGCCAGAATCCGCGACATCGCCGCCGGCACCGTGTTCGCCGGCGCGGCGCTGTACCGTGACGGGGCGGACGAGGCACGGCTGGCGCTGCTGAGCGACATGGCGGCAGCGCAGCGCCTGCCGCTGACCGCCGTCGGCGACGCGCTGTACCACGCGCCGTCGCGGCGCCCGCTTGCCGATGTGCTGACCTGCATCCGCGAGAAACGGCAGCTCGAGACCGCCGGCGCGCTGCTGTCGCGCAATGCCGAGCGGCACATCCTGACGCCGGAGGAGGCGGCGCGGCGCTGGCGGCATCTTCCACGGGCGCTGGATCACGCTGGCGAGCTTGCCGCCATGTGCGGATTCTCGATGGACGATCTGTCCTATGAATATCCCGACGAGGTGTCGCCTGGCGGGCGCGACGCGATGGCCGAGCTCGAATACCAGACCTGGAACGGCGCCGGCGAGCGGTATCCCGACGGGGTGCCTGAGAAGGTCGAGACCTATCTGAACCGCGAGCTGGCGCTGATCGCGAAGATGAAGTTCGCGCCCTATTTCCTGACCGTCTTCGACATCGTCCGCTTTGCCCGCGGCCGCGGGATCCTGTGCCAGGGACGCGGCTCGGCGGCGAATTCGGCCGTCTGCTACTGCCTTGGCATCACCTCGGTGGATCCCGACCGTTCGCAGCCGCTGTTCGAGCGTTTCATCAGCGAGGCGCGCGGCGAGCCGCCCGACATCGACGTCGATTTCGAGCATGAGCGCCGCGAGGAGGTGATCCAGTACATCTACGGCAAATACGGCCGCACCCGCGCTGGGCTGACGGCGGCGGTCATCACCTACCGGGCGCGAAGCGCGCTTCGCGAGGTGGCGAAGGTGTTCGGTCTGAGCAGTGATGTCCAGGCGGCGCTGTCGGGCCAGACCTGGGGCCGCGAGGCAAGCGGCCCGGATGATGCGGCGCTGCGGGCCGTCGGCATCGACCCGGCCGACCGCCGGATCGCGCTGGTGCGGCGGCTGGTCGCCGAGATCGCCCGTTTTCCCCGCCACCTGTCGCAGCATGTCGGCGGCTTCGTTATCACCCGCGGGCGGCTCGACCATCTCTGCCCGATCAGCCCGGCGGCAATGGAGGGGCGCACGGTGATCGAATGGGACAAGGACGATCTCGACGCGCTGGGGCTGCTGAAGGTGGATGTTCTGGCGCTCGGCATGCTCAGCTGCATCCGGCGCGCCTTCGACATGCTGCGCCAGCATTATGACCGGCCGCTGACGCTGGCCTCGGTCCCGCCGGAGGATTCGGCGACCTACGACATGCTGTGCGAGGGACGTTCGGTCGGCGTGTTCCAGGTCGAATCACGGGCCCAGATGGCGATGCTGCCGCGCCTTCAGCCGCGCTGCTTCCA
>JAYYLR010000175.1:0-24874 GCA_036143955.1 Pseudomonadota bacterium
GTGCTGCGGATCTTTGCCACCAGCTACATCGAGGTTGTTCGCAATGTGCCGCTTCTGCTGCAGCTGTTCTTCTGGTATTTCGCCGTCCTGCGAACGATGCCGAACAAGCGCGGCAAGATCGAGATCATCCCGGACGTGATCGGGGTCAACATCACCGGTCTTTACATGCCGGCACCGATCCCGGCCGAGGGCTTGGCGGCAACGGGATATGCGTTCCTGATCGCCGTCCTGATCACAATCGGCATTAATCAGTTCGCATCACGCCGGCAACTCGCCACCGGCAAGACATTTCCGACATTCTGGGCCGGTCTCGGTGTGCTTGTGCTGTTGCCGTACATTGTCTTCAAGCTGACCGGCAGCCCCCTCGGCTGGGAGTTTCCGGAGTTCAAGGAAACCGGGGCGGTTCTGCGCCGCGGTTACCAGCAGGGGGTCGGCATCCTGGTGATTCCTGAGATGATCGCTGTATGGCTTGCACTGTCGCTCTACACCTCGGCCTTCATCGCGGAAATCGTAAGGGCTGGTATTCTGGCGGTGAACAAAGGCCAGACCGAAGCTTCGCTGGCACTCGGGCTGAAGCCGAGCCGTGTTCTGAGGCTTGTCATCATCCCGCAGGCGATGCGGATCATCATCCCGCCGCTTACGTCGCAATATCTCAACCTCACGAAGAATTCGTCGCTCGCGGTGGCCATCGCCTATCCCGAGCTCGTGTCGATCTTCGCCGGCACCGCGCTGAATCAGGTCGGTCGGGAAATCGAGATGGTGTTCATGATGATGAGCGTCTATCTGACCTTCTCGATCATCACCTCGGTGTTCATGAACTGGTTCAACGCGCGCGTCAAACTTACCGAGCGATAGCATGGCTGAAACGAAGAAAAATGCCGCGGCCTATCAGGGTTTCGTAAGAACCGAGGAAGCGCCGCTGTTGCCGCCGCCGCCATCGGAAACCGGTATCACCGGCTGGCTGTGGCAGAATGTTGTCTCCAGCTGTGCTGATTTCACCTCCGTCGGCGCGAGCATCCGCTCGCTGCTGATGGCGGCCTTTACCGTTTTTGTTGCCTGGCTCACCGTGTCAATCACTTGGAGCCTTGTCGATTTCGCTTTCCTGTCCGCCGTCTGGAGCGATCCGGAGGGAATCAAGAGAGAGGCCTGCTGGACCGAAGAGCAGGGCGGTGCTCTGCCGAACGGCTGGCACGGCGCCTGCTGGCCTTTCATCACGACAAAGATGAAGTTCTTCATCTACGGCCCCTATGAATCCACAGAGCTGTGGCGGGTCAACCTGACCGGGCTGATCGGGCTCGTCGGGCTTGTCTGGGTGCTGATCGAGCGTCTTCCCTATCGGCGTCACATGGGTGTTTTCCTGCTGACAGGCTATCCTCTGATCGCGATCGTCCTTCTGACAGGCGGCGCTTTCGAGGTCAGCTACGGCTCGCTGTCTGTGACAGCCCTGATCGGGCTTGGTCTTATTTCCATCGGCAGGCTGTCGCGTCGGGAACTGCTTGGCGACTCCATGACGACTTTCGCCGGGGTGTTCGGCGTCGTCGGCTGGCTGCTTGTTGTCTATGCCGGCATCATGCTGGTTCTGAGCGCTGATGTCGGGCTTGAGGCCATCGACACGAATGACTGGGGCGGCCTTCTGATTACGCTTGTGGTGGCCGTTACCGGCATCGTGGCATCGCTTCCGCTTGGCATTGTGCTGGCGCTCGGGCGGCGTTCGAACATGCCGGTCGCGCGGATCCTGTCGGTTGTCTTCATCGAATTCTGGCGCGGCGTGCCGCTGATCACGGTTCTGTTCATGGCGTCGGTCATGCTGCCGCTGTTCCTTCCCGAAGGCGTCAATTTCAACAATCTTCTGCGTGCCCTGATCGGGGTGATGCTGTTCTCTGCCGCCTATATGGCCGAAGTGGTTCGTGGCGGCCTCCAGGCCGTCGACAAGGGGCAGTATGAAGGCGCGGACGCCGTCGGCCTGTCCTACTGGCAGAAGATGCGCCTCATCGTACTTCCGCAGGCGCTGACGCATGTGATCCCGGGGATCGTCAATACCTTCATCGGATTGTTCAAGGACACCACGCTCGTCAGCATCATCGGTCTTTTCGACCTTCTCGGTGCGGCGCAGTCGACACTGGCCGACGCTGCCTGGGCATCGCCTGTGCAGGGCCATACGGCCTATCTGTTCATCGCTGTGGTGTTCTTCGTGTTCTGCTTCGGCATGTCACGCTATTCGATCTTCATGGAAAACAAGCTTAGCCGCGGTCGCAGGCATTAGGAGACAAAACAATGGCTGAGAACAACGCAGTTGATCGTTCGAAGATGACCGTTGGCGACGAGGTCGTCGTCTCCATGGACTCGGTCAATAAATGGTACGGTCACTTCCATGTGCTTCGCGACATCAATCTCGAGGTGAACAAGGGTGAGCGGATCGTCATCTGCGGGCCGTCGGGCTCCGGCAAATCGACCCTCATCAGGTGCCTGAACCGCCTCGAGGTGCACCAGAAGGGCGTCATCAATGTTCATGGTATCGAACTGAACAGCGATCTGAAGAACATCGAATATATCCGGCGCGAGGTCGGGATGGTGTTCCAGCATTTCAATCTGTTCCCGCACCTGACCATTCTCGAAAACTGCACGCTGGCGCCGATCTGGGTTCGCAAGATGCCGAAGAAGGACGCCGAGGAAATCGCGATGCGTTTCCTGGAAACGGTCAAGATTCCCGAGCAGGCGCACAAATATCCGGGGCAGCTGTCAGGCGGCCAGCAGCAGCGTGTTGCCATTGCGCGCGCGCTGTGCATGCAGCCGCAGCTGATGCTGTTCGACGAGCCTACCTCGGCGCTTGATCCGGAAATGATCAAGGAGGTTCTCGACACCATGGTCGCGCTTGCCGAGGACGGCATGACGATGCTTGTGGTGACCCACGAGATGGGGTTTGCCCGCAAGGTGGCGAACCGGATCATCTTCATGGATGAGGGACAGATTGTCGAAGAGAACGAGCCGCAGGCCTTCTTCAAGAACCCGAAGAATGACCGTACGAAGCTGTTCCTGAGCCAGATCCTGGATCACTGATCCGGGGCGTGCCGGCGCAAGCCGTCAGTCGGCGCCACCGGTCTTGATCGGCGCGTCGCTTCCTCCCCATTCGGTCCACGACCCGTCATAAACGATTGTCCGCTCGTTCCCAATGAGGGCAAGCCCGACCGCGAGCGCGCATGCGGTGACACCCGATCCGCAGGTGGTGGTCACCGGCGCGTTCGTGTCAATTCCGGCGGCGTCGAACAGTGACCTGATCGTTTCAGCGTCCTGATATTTGCCGTCTTCATCAAACAGTTTGGCGAAGGGAAGATTGCGCGAGCCTGGGATGTGGCCGGCGCGAAGGCCCTTGCGGGGTTCCGGCGCTTCGCCGGCAAATCTCGCTGCGGCGCGCGCGTCGAGGATCTGGCCCGCGGTTCCCTCGGCAATGCCGTCGCGAAGCTGGTCCATGGTCACGACATCCACGCCGATGGCAGGTCGCGCGGTGAATGATCCGCCAGATTGGTGCGCGGCAGGGCCGGATTCGAGTGCGCCGCCCGCCAGCTTCCAGGCGGCAAGCCCGCCATTCAGGATCGACACATGTTGGTGGCCGAATAGGCGCAACATCCACCATCCGCGTGCGGCGGTCTTGATGTCGGAGTCGTCATACAGAACGACATGATCCGCATCGTGAAGGCCGAGCGCCCGCATGTGCGCCTCGAACACCGCCGGCGAGGGCACGGTATGGGGAAGGGAGCTGTCCGGATCGGCAATCCTGTCGATATCAAAACGTCCGGCACCGGGAATGTGGGCCGTCTCGAATTCCTCCTTCGCCCGCCGGTTCGCGGTCGGCAGATGATTGCTGACGTCGAAAATCCGTACGTTTTCATGATTTGCCAGAAGCCATTCGGCGGAAACGAGACTGTCGGTCATCAGGCGGTCTCCAGCCATGACGGCACCGGAAGCGACTTCGAGCGGAGAAACTCCGGATTCCAGACCTTTGACTGATATCTCTGCCCGCTGTCACACAGGATTGTCACGATGGTATGCCCCGGTCCCATTTCGCGGGCCATCTCGACGGCGCCGGCAACATTGATCGCGGTTGAGCCGCCAAGATACAGTCCTTCGTCGCGCATCAGGTCATATATGATCGGGAGCGCTTCGACATCGGACAGACGATAGGCCGTGTCAACGGGAGCTTCCGCAAGATTCGCTGTGATCCGTCCCTGGCCGATGCCTTCCGAGATCGAATTGCCCTCGGCCTTCAACTCGCCATGCATATAGTGAGCGTAAAGGGCCGATCCGTCGGGATCGGCAAGAGCGATCTTCACATCGGGATTCTGTTCTTTCAGATATCGGCCAACCCCGGCAATGGTGCCTCCCGACCCGACGGCGCAGGTGAAGCCGTCGATCCTGCCTTCGGTCTGGCGCCAGATTTCAGGGCCGGTGGAGCGGTAGTGACCGCGCATGTTCGCCGTATTGTCGAACTGGTTGGCCCAGATCACGCCGGCATCGTGCGTTTCGGCGAGTTCGGCGGCGAGGCGTTCCGAGTAGCGGACATAATTTCCCGGGTCCTTGTACGGCTTCGCCGGCACGAGGCGGAGATCGGCTCCAAAGACGCGCAGCACATCCTTCTTTTCCTGGCTCTGCGTCTCAGGCATCACTATGACCGACGTGTAGCCTTTCGCATTGCCGACCATCGTCAGCCCGATTCCCGTATTGCCGGCCGTGCCTTCGACGATCATGCCGCCAGGGCGAAGCGCGCCGCTTTCTTCCGCTTCCTCGATGATGGCAAGGGCGGCGCGGTCCTTCACAGACCCGCCCGGGTTCATGAATTCCGCTTTGCCATAGATCTCGCAACCTGTTGCCTCGGACACCGCCCGAAGGCGGATGAGAGGGGTGTTGCCAATGGCATTCAGCAGATCCTGTGTGTCTGGCTTGTGCATCATGTGTCCCGTTCCCGTTTGTCCACAATCTAGTCAGTCCGCCAGAGCCTGTCATCACCCAGTTTCGTCCGGTCCGATTGAGCCTTGTGACGGCTCGGCATAGCCCTTACATTTTCTCCACCGTAACGAGTTTGCACATGGCGCGTATTACCCTTCTACGGCATGCCAAGGCCGAAAATCCTGATATGGCTACCGCTGATATCGATCGCGTTCTGTCGGCGCGTGGCCGTCGCAACGCCGACCGGATGGGCCGTTTCATCAGGGACAACGACCTGCTTCCGCAGCTCATCATCCTGTCGCCGTCTGCGCGCACGCGCCAGACGCACGAGCTTGCCTCGGTGCATTGGCCTGATGTCCCGGTGAAACATGTGGACAGCATCTACGAGGCCAGCGGCAGCACGGTATTCTCCGCTATCGAATCCTTCGCCAGGGATCTCGGCTCGGTCATGGTCATCGGGCACAACCCCGGACTTGTGGTATTGCTGCACAATCTTGTCGAGTCGCCGCCGACAGGTCTGAACATGTCCTATTTCCCGACCTGCTGCCTTGCCGATGTAGGGTTTGATGCGAAACATATCGCGGATATCCATCCGGAAAGCGGGCGTCTTCTTTCGTTTGTCCGGGTTCGGGAACTCGACTGAGAGTTTTCTGATCTCTCCGTCCGTTCAATGTCTTTCCGCTGTTGACAACGACGTTTTAGCGTATTAAACCGCTATCACATTGAAACGCTGGCGGCGGTAAGATGAAACGGGACCAGATAGACAGCAGGCATGAGCAGGATCTCTATGAGGCGATCCTGCAGCTGGAGTCGCTCGAGGAGGTTGAGAGCTTCTTCCACGATCTGTGCACGCCTGCCGAGCTTGAGGGGCTGGTGGACAGGTGGCGGGTGGCGCAGATGCTCGTCCAGAACATACCTTACAGGCAGATTGCTGCGGAAACCAAGGTGAGCACGGCGACGATCGTTCGCGTTGCGAGGTTCCTGAACAGCGGTAATGACGGTTACCGGACGATCATGCGGCGGCAGGGAAAAATCGACGGCTGAGGCCGGGGAAGTGACCAGGATTCATGACGGCAAAATCAACGCGAAATGACGGGCGCCTGAAAATTGCGATCCAGAAATCCGGGCGGCTTTCGGAGAAGAGTTTCGCCCTTCTGGAGAAGGCCGGCATATCCCTTCAGAAAAGCAAGGACCAGCTTCTCTGCCGGGCGCGCAATTTCCCACTGGATATCTTCCTTGTCCGCGATGACGACATTCCGGCCTTTCTTGTCAATGACGTCTGCCAGCTGGGGATCATCGGCCAGAACAGCCTTCTCGAGACGCAGCGGCTTGAGCCGGAAATCTATGGTGGGCTGGAGGAGGTCGTCAGGCTCGGATTCGGGCGGTGCCGGCTGTCGATCGCGGTGCCGAACGATATGGTGTATGAAGGGGTCCAGAGCCTTGCCGGAAGAACCATCGCCACATCCTATCGCGGATTGCTGGCCGAGTTTCTTGCGGCGAAGGGGGTGGTGGCCGACATCGTGACCATGGAGGGCGCTGTCGAGGTCGCGCCGCGGACGCATCTTGCGGATGCGATTTGTGATCTGGTATCGACCGGCAACACGCTGACCTCGAATGGTCTGTCCGAGAAGGATATCATTCTTGAAAGCCAGGCAGTAATTATCCAAAACAGTGTGATACAGGATGATTTGAAACTTCTGTGTGAAACGCTTCTGGCGCGAATCAATGCCGTTCTGCGGGCCGAGAACAGCCGCTATATCATGCTGAACAGCCCTGTCGCCGCGCTTGACGACATCAAATCCATCCTGCCGGGGTCGCAATCCCCGACCGTCATGCCGCTCCAGGGGCGTGAAGACATGGTGGCGGTTCATGCCGTATGCGAGGAAGAGGTGTTCTGGAGCACCATGGAGGACCTGAAGGCAAGAGGCGCGTCCTCCATTCTCGTTGTTCCCATTGAAAAGATGCTTGATTGAGGGGCGGTGATGACCGAACAAACAGCATTGTCGAGTGGCATGGCGGCGCGTGCGCGGCCTGAAATCATCGCCATGAAGGGATATGTGTCCGCGCGGTCGCTCGTCGAGTCCGGCGGCAGCACGGTGTTTCTCGACGCCAATGAATGCCCGTACGAGCCGTTCGTCGGGGCGTCCGGTCTGGCCCGCTATCCGATGCAGCAGCCGCCCGAACTTCTTGCCGTTGTCTGCGACTGGCTGGACCTGTCCTCGCGCAATGTCAGCATCATGCGCGGTGCGGACGAGGCGATTGACAGTCTGATGCGGGCATTCTGTGTTCCCGCGGTCGATAACATCATCGTCTGCCCGCCGACATTCGCCATGTATCGGCAATCGGCAATCCTGCAGGGCGTGGAAGTGCGCGAAGCGCCGCTTGCAGAGGGCTTCGCGCTTGATGTCGACGGCGTGCTGGCGGCCGTCGACGACAACACCAAGCTTGTATTCGTCTGTTCGCCGAACAATCCGACGGCAAACCTGATGGACCGGCAGGCCGTGGAACGCCTGTGCCTGTCGCTTGCCGGGCGGGCGCTCGTGGTGGTCGACGAGACCTACATCGAATATGCGGGTGTCGACAGCATGGCTGAGGCGCTGGAACGTTTTGAAAATCTTGTCGTGCTTCGCACGCTGTCGAAGTCCCACGCCGCGGCGGGCGTGCGGTGCGGCGTCGCCGTCGCACGGGCCGACGTTACCGAGCTTCTTCGCAAGGTCCTCGCGCCTTATCCGATCCCGCAGCCCGTTGTCCAGGCGGTTCTCTCGATCATGGCGCCCGCCAATCAGGCGCGCCTTGCCGAAAAACGCTGCGAGATCGTGGCGCGGCGCGATGCCTTTGCCGAGGCCGCGGGGAAAACCGATGTCGTGCAGGCGGTGCTGCCTTCGGATGCCAACTATTTTCTGATGATTGTCGAAGATGCCGATGCGCTCTGTGAACGGGCGCGCGCGGCGGGGTATATCCTTCGCAACCAGTCGCACCAGCCAGGTCTTTCCGGTGCCGTCAGGGTATCGATCGGCACCGACGACGAGATGCAGGGTCTTCTTGCCATTCTTCGCGGTGAGGATCTTCCCGCTCCAAAGGTCGAGCGCACCGCGAGCCATGTTCGCAAGACAAGCGAGACGGCCATTTCAGTGGCGGTGAATCTCGACCGCAAGGCGCCGGTAAGGATCAACACCGGCGTCGGGTTTTACGACCATATGCTTGACCAGATCGCCAAGCATGCCGGGTTTTCGATGGAGCTGGAGTGCGACGGCGATCTTCATATCGATCCGCACCATACCATCGAGGACTGCGCCATCGCGCTGGGAATTGCGTTGCGGCAGGCCCTTGGCGACAAGCGGGGCATCGGGCGTTACGGCTTCTGCCTGCCGATGGACGAGTCGCTCGTCACCGTCGCACTGGATCTGAGCGGGCGCTATTACCTCGATTTCCGGGGCGAATTCCCGGCCGATCATGTCGGTGACCTGCCGACGGACATGATCGAGCATGTGTTCCGCTCGCTGGCGGAAAATCTGCAGGCCAACCTGCATATCTCAGTCGAAGGCGAGAATGCGCATCACATGGTGGAAGCCTGCTTCAAGGGCTTCGCCAGGTCGCTGCGACAGGCGATCAGGCAGGACGGCGCTGACCTTCCCAGCACCAAGGGCGTTTTGTAGGGGGGCGTCATGATCGCGATTATTGACAGTGGCGGGGCGAATATCGCCTCGGTGAGATTTGCGCTCGAGCGCCTTGGCGTCGCGGCGGAACTGACCGCCGATCCGGCGGTCATCGCCGGTGCCGAGCGCGTGATCCTGCCGGGAGTCGGCGCGGCACCAGCCGCCATGGCGCAACTTGAGTCCGCCGGTCTGGTGGAATGTATCCGCGGTCTGACGCAGCCGGTGCTCGGCATCTGTCTCGGCATGCAGTTGCTGTTCGAACGCTCGGAGGAGGGGGACACGCCGCTCCTCGGCCTGATCGACGGCACCGTGCTTGCCTTTGATCCTGCCGGCGGGCTTACCGTGCCGCATATGGGCTGGAACAGGCTGAACCCGCCGGGCGGCGCTGCCGGGCATCCGTTGCTGGATGGCGTTGAGCCTGGCGCTCATGTCTATTTCGTGCATGGCTACGCGGCGCCGGTGTCGGAGGACACGGTCGCGGCCTGCAGCTATGGTGTGGATTTCACGGCTCTGGTCGCGCGCGGCAATTTCATGGGGGCGCAGTTCCACCCCGAGCGTTCGGGGCCCATCGGCGCCAGAATACTTCAGAATTTTGTTTCGCTACCAGCGAAAGAAAGTTGAAATAAATGATAATTTACCCTGCCATTGATCTTATAGATGGTGAAGTCGTGCGGCTCCACAAGGGTGATTTCGCGCGCAAGACAACCTATGGAACCGATCCGGTTGCCGTGGCGAAATCCTATGCCGAGGCCGGTGCGGAGTGGCTTCATCTTGTCGATCTCGACGGCGCCAAGGACCCGGCCAACCGACAGACCGGGCTGATTTCGAAAATCATCGCCGGCTCGGGCCTGAAGGTTCAGACAGGTGGCGGCATCCGCAGCCGCGAGGATGTTGCGGCCTTGGTCAAGGCGGGTGCCAGTCGCGTGGTGGTCGGGTCACTTGCCGTTCGCGATCCGGACCTGGTCGCCGGAATGATGTCGGAATTCGGTGCCGAGGCCATCTGTCTTGCCGCGGACGTGCTCCGAAGGGACGACGCGTTCCTGATCGCCGTTTCCGGATGGCAGGAAGCAAGCAGCCTTTCCCTGTCCGACTTCCTGACCGGGTTTCAGGCGTCCGGTCTTCGCCATGTCTTGTGCACCGACATAGACCGCGACGGCATGATGACAGGTCCGAACAATGATCTGTACAGGCAGGTCAAGGGCGCGTTTCCCGACATCCAGCTTCAGGCTTCGGGTGGCGTGAAGGGGATAGAGGATCTCGAAGGGCTGGCGACGGACGGTGTTATCATTGGCCGTGCCATCTACGAGGGGGCGCTTGACCTGCGCGCCGCACTGGCAAAAGGGGCCGGAAAATGCTGACCAAGCGCATTATCGCCTGCCTGGACGTGCGTGACGGCCGTGTCGTGAAGGGCGTCCAGTTCCGCAACCACCGCGACATGGGCGACATTCTCGAACTGTCACAGCGCTATGCGGATGAAGGTGTCGATGAGCTTGTCTTCTACGACATCACCGCCAGCAGCGACGGGCGCGTTGTCGACAAGGGGTGGGTGAACAGGGTCGCGCGGCGGATCAACATCCCGTTCTGTGTCGCCGGTGGCATCCGGTCTGTTGATGACGCGCGGGCCATCCTGAATGATGGCGCTGACAAGATTTCGGTGAATTCCCCAGCCCTGGAACGCCCTGAATTCATCACCCAACTTGCCGAGGCGTTCGGAACGCAATGCGTCGTTGTCGGGATCGACAGCCGACTTGAAACAGACGATGCCGGCATCCCGAAATACGTTGTTTATCAATATACTGGGGATGAAACAAAAACCATCTCCTCAACACGGGACACTGTCGCCTGGGCCCGCGAGGCGCAGCAGCGCGGTGCCGGCGAGATCGTGCTGAACTGCATGAACAATGACGGGGTCAAGCGTGGCTATGACCTGGATCAGCTGGCTCTGGTGCGTGCGGCGGTTTCCGTTCCCGTCATCGCCTCAGGTGGTGCCGGTGATTATCAGCATTTCGCCGACCTGTTCCAGAAGACCGGTATCGATGGCGGTCTTGCGGCGTCAGTGTTCCACAGCGGGCAGATCCCGATCCCCGATCTGAAACACTATCTTCGCCAGCACGAAATCGAAGTGAGGATGTGACATGACTTCCCGAACCGAGCCGACCGAGGACTGGCGCGACGCCGACTGGGGCAAGGGCGAAGGCCTGCTGCCGGCAATTGTCCAGGATGCTGCGACAGGCCAGGTGCTGATGCTTGGCTATATGAACAGGGATGCCGCCGATGCCACCGTTGAGAAGGGGCTGGTGACGTTTTTCAGCCGCTCGAAACAGAGGCTTTGGACGAAGGGTGAGAGCTCCGGCAATCATCTTACGTTTATCGGCGCCTCTCTTGACTGCGACCGCGACGCAATTCTTGTGGAAGCCGTTCCGACCGGGCCGGTCTGCCACACCGGCGCGCGCACCTGTTTCACCGAAGATCTGCCGGCCACGGCAGGGTTTCTCGGGCATCTCGACAGGCTCATCACGGAGCGGCGCGCCGATATGCCGGAGGGAAGCTACACCACGTCGCTGTTCACCGCCGGCAAGGCGCGCGTCGCCCAGAAGGTCGGCGAGGAGGGGGTGGAACTTGCGCTTGCCAGAATGAAGGAAGACCGGGCCGAGATCGCCGATGAGGCGGCCGATCTCCTCTATCACATGCTGGTTCTGCTTGCAGATTCCGACATGTCGCTTGCCGACGCGGTGGCGGTTCTGAAAAAACGCCACGGCTGACAATTTTTGCTGACAGGATTTCCTAACAATTCGCTGCGCCGGGTCGTTAACACAGTATGGGTGGAAGAGGTATCTGCTCCCGTCCCAACTGTTTCGTCACTGCGCGGTTCGTTTGCGTGACGAAGGCCCCCGCCGGCCTCGTGCCGGTGGGGGTTACTTTTGGGTCATGGCTATTTGACCCAGGTCGAGCTTTTCTTCGGCCCCAGATCGGCGCTCATCATCCTGGAAAATGCGTCAGCAAGGTTGCTGCGGCGCGTCCGCGCCTTCTTGAGATCGAAATCGAGCGGAATCTGGATATCCCCGTCGCCGCGCACCCGCGCCGGCCCATAATTGCCGAACTGCTGCAACAGCTCGTCCAGCGCCGCCATCAGCTCTTCCTGCTGGTCGTCAACCTTCATCACCGCCTCCTGTGGGCCGCAGATTCGCCTAACATCTAACCCTGTTGCCATTCGCGCAGCAAATGCAATGCCAGAATCGATCCCTAGCTTGCAAGATGAGGCAACATTACGCCGCCAAAAAACGCCGCCAGCCGGTCGAAGCCGTCAAGCGGCATGACATCGGCGACATACTGGTCCGGGCGGATGATCACAATAGCACCGTCGCCGCGATCGATGCCGCGCAAACCGAAAATATCAGGGCCGTTTTTAAGATCGGGACAGAACGCCTTCTCATAATCCGTCAGGCCAAGTGTCCCTTTCGCCGGCCGAAGAAGTGCCGGCAGGTCGTTCATGTCGATCTCGCGGAAGCCCTGCTGCAGGACGGCCCGGACATCGATGACGGCATCAATGTCCGCATCCGCGGGCGCATGTCGTACGAGCGGTGATGCGGTGTCGTCAACCAGCCTGTCACATAGAACGCGAAGACGGCTGCCTTCGGCATTCGGGGCGGCGGAATCGGCAAAAAGGAAAACACGCCAGCGCGTATCGGCGTCGATCACATGGCCGAGCGAGAGCGGCTTGCCATCGGCGAGCCGCACCACCGGTGCCGAATGGAAGCGCATGCCGATCTCGAAACCGGTGGCAAGGGACTGCGCCCCTCCCGTTCCTGTAAGCTTCGAGGGATTGTAGCGCACCGAAACGCCGGCCGTGTATCGCCCGTGCTCGACAAAATATTTCTGGAATGCCGGTGTGTCACCGCCGCTCTCATCGCGCTGGCTGATGACCCGCGCCCATTCCTGGTCAAAATCGATCAGTGCCTGCGCGACGTCCTGGCGCTCCTCCGAATAGCTTCGCAACAGGTCCGGCGCGCTGCGTCCCTGAAGCACCGATACGAGCTTCCAGCCAAGATTGAAGCTGTCCCCCATTGAGACATTCATCCCCTGGCCGGCCTTCGGGCTGTGGGTGTGGCAGGCGTCTCCGGCAATGAACACCCGCGGATGCCCCTCATTCACATCCTCGCCCTGAAGGTTGTCGAACCTGTCAGTCAGGCGCTGACCGATTTCATAGACAGACCACCAGACGGTCTCCTGAACCTCGAAGGCATAGGGATGGAAAATCGCCTGTGCCGCCCTGACGAGAGCGGCGGAGTCGATGTTCCGGCTGCGGGCGCGCTCACCCTCGGCAAGGGTTTCCATCTCGACATAGATCCGGGCCAGATATCCACCTTCGCGCGGAATGATCAGAAGCGTGCCGCCGTCGCCCGACTGGATCAGTGTCTTTTGCCGTATGTCGGGGAAGTCCGTCACGGCGAGGACGTCCATGACACCCCAGGCCTTGTTCGCCGAGTCCCCTTTGAGCTCAAGGCCGATTTCACGGCGCACCGCGCTGCGGGCACCGTCGCACCCGACAACATATCTGGCGCGCATCGTCGAGGGTGACGGTTCGCCCGCCGCTGTATCACGCTCGATTTGGATCAGGACCGGGTGTGTTTCGTGCCCGTCGATCTTCAGGCTTTTCACCGTGCAGCCATAGTCCGGCTGCAGCCGTGTCGGCGAACGAAGCATGCTGTCCAGATACATGTCGTGGACACGCGCCTGGTTGAGGATGACATGCGGCATTTCCGAAAGACCGTCCTCGACGTCCTGGATCCGGCCGGTGCGAAGGATGTGTTCCGGATTGTCCGGATCGGGCTTCCAGAAAGTCGTCTCGTTTACCCAATAGGCCTCGTTGCATACGCGGTGCGCGAAGCCGAAGGCCTGGAACATTTCCATCGAACGGCAGGAGACACCGTCGGCCTGGCCTTTTTCCATCGGGCCCGGCTTCTGCTCGATCAGGACGGTCTGTATGTCTTCAAACCGGGCAAGCTGAGCCGCCAGCGTCAGGCCCGCTGGGCCGCTGCCGACGATGAGGACGTCTGTTTGTGCGGGCAGAGGCGATCCGGCCTTCCGCGTTGCCCTGTCGGGATGAATCTCCGGGTCGCCGCCACGAAACCCGTTCATATGAAACTGCATCGAAACCCTGTCGACTTGCTAACTCAACAGCCCCCGATGATAGGTAGCGGGCCGGAGGGGGTCAATCTGGCCGTCAGCTCTCGTAGCGGGTTTCACCGCGGCGGCTGGTATCGGTCGGTAATTCGACCACAAGCGGGTCATGGGCACGCTGTGAGCAACTCAGGCGCGGGCACAGGTGGCAGTTGATGCCGATTTTGCTGAACCGACCCTCCCTTGGTGCCGGGAAGCTGGATGTGTAGACAAGTTTTCGTGCGTGCTGGATTTCGCAGCCGAGCGAGATGGCAAGGCGGCGGTCCTGGGTGTTGACCGAGTATACCGGTCTCTCCGTTGTCCGGCTAAGGGTGAAGAACTGCTCGCCATCCGGCAGTTCCACGAACTGCGGCAGGATCACGCCCGGCGTCCGGAACGTGTTGTGAAGGTTCCAGACAGGACAGGACCCGCCATGCTCCGCAATGTTGAAGCTTGTCGCGTTGAAACGCTTCGTCACGTTGCCGGCCTTGTCGACCCGCAGGAAGAAGAACGGCACGCCGCGCGCCGACTCGCGCTGCAGGGTGGTCAGGCGCTGGCATGCCTGCTCGAACGACACGGAAAAGGCGGATGCCAGCCGGTCGATGTCGTATTGCGTCTTCTGCGCAAGCTCGAGAAAGCGTTCATAGGGCATCAGCAGCGCAGCCGCGAAATAGTTGGCAAGCTCGATACGGCATCGTGCAACGCTGCGCTCGGTGTCCAGCGACGGGTCATCTGTAATGGCCTGAAGAATGTCGCCAAACTCTACGAAACACAGGACATGCGCCATCTGGAAGGTCCTGTTCGGGAAGTCCAGCGCCTCGGAAAGCCGCAGCTTCCTGCTGTCGACGTCATGAATGCGGAGGGAGTCCCGCATTTCGTCGACGGGCTGTGTGACGACTTCAATATCATGCCGTTCGCGAAGACGGGTCTTCAGCATCATGTGCATTTCATCAGGCGGGCAGGGCTGCTCGGCGGCGAGCCGTTCAGCGGCGCGTTCCAGAGGATCGAAATGATTTCCCTGCCGCCGGAAAAAATCATGAATGGTCGTTTCGGGCGACAGGGCAAGCAGCTCCTCAGGCATTTTCTCATGCCCGAGGCGCATGATGTTGTCGAGTGTTGCGCGGTGGTTCCTGAACAGGGTCAGGAAATCCCTCACTAGCGCCGGTGCGTGGTCGAGCGCTGCCTGAAGTTCGTGGATGTCTGGCGGGCGGCCGGCAAAGACGGGGTGCTGGAAGGCATGCCGCAGATCGGCAAGCATCGTCGAGCTGTTGTCTGGAACAACGTCCTGCCAATCGATTCCATATTGCTCCGACAGCGCCATCAGCACTGGCACGGACAGGCTGCGCTGGTTCCGCTCCAGCATGTTGACATAGGCGGCGCTGATGCCGAGCGCCTCCGCCATCGACGCCTGTGTCTGGTTGTTCTGTCGGCGCAGTTCCCGCAGCCTCGGTCCGATAAATGTCTTTTTCATGACTCCACGTTATCACCGGACCTCGAGCAAATATTCACAAAATTACAAAAAACACCCTTGTTAAAATCACAAGAAACACATCCACACTAAATTAGATGCACTGTTTCAGAAACTAAGCCACCGTAGCGGTGCAAAACGGAGGTGATGATGATTGGAAACAGAACACTGGCGGTCCCAGGGCCGACCAACATGCCCTTTGAAATCCGTCAGGCCATGGATGTTGCGCTGGAAGACCACCGCGCGCCCGACTTCCCGGAATTTATCAAGCCGCTGCTTACTGACCTGAAATCGGTGTTCAGGTTGCAGTCTGGACGCGTCTTCGTGTTCCCCGGCTCCGGGACGGCAGGTTGGGAGGCGGCGATCGGCAACTGCTTGTCACCGCGCGACATGGTGCTGACGTCTTCGTTTGGCCAGTTTTCCGGTCTCTGGGTCGATATGTGTCGCCGCTTCCGGCTCAATGTGAAGAATTTCGACATGGACTGGGGCGAGGGCGTTCCGCTCGACCTCTATCGTCGTCGGCTGGAGGCGGACAAGCACCACCGAATTAAGGCTGTTCTTGCCTGTCACAACGAAACGGCAACGGGCGTTACCAGCGACATCGCGGGCATTCGCAAGATCCTCGACGACCTCAACCATCCGGCACTGTTGTTTGTTGATGGCGTCAGCTCGATCGGCGCCATCGATTTCCGGATGGAAGAATGGGGTGTCGATGTTGCCGTGGCCGGCTCGCAAAAGGGTTTCATGCTGCCCACCGGCCTTTGCGTTGTAGGCGTCAGCGACAAGGCGCTTGCCGCCTGTGAGCGCGGCGACCACCCGTCCTGCTACCTTGATTTTGGCGACATGGCCAAAGCCAACGATCAGGGTTACTTCCCTTACACGCCGGCCGTGACCCTGCTTCGCGGTCTCCGCACTTCGATAGATATGCTCCTGGATGAAGGGCTGGACAATGTGAGTGCGCGCCACGCCCGCCTTGCAACGGGGGTCCGTGCGGCCGTCGACGCGTGGGGTCTCCGCAATTGCGCACGGCGTCCCGAGCTGTATTCGGACACCGTCACCGCCATCATGGTCGACCCGTCGTTCAACGCCAATGACATCATCGGAGCAGCCTATTCGCATTTCGGCGTTTCGCTCGGTGGCGGTCTTGGCAAGGTAGCCGGCAAAGTGTTCCGCATCGGCCATCTTGGTTGGCTGAATGAGGCCATGGTCCTGCAAGCCCTTGGCGGCGCCGAACTGGCGATGCGTCATTGCGGCGTGGAGTTTCGGGCCGGCGCCGGCGTTGGCGCCGCGATCGAGAGCTTCACCAAAACGCGGGAAGCGTTGCCCCTCGCAGCCGAGTGACACAACAAAAGATTTACCTCCCCCAGTGAAGGGCCGGCCGCAAGGTCGGCCCTTTCTACTTTCAGGTCTGGCGGGTCAGCTGTTCCAGCGTGACATCCCCTGCAATCCCAAAATGCGAGACATCACCGTTCAGGAACTCGATTTTTGCACCTGTTTCCCTGATCTGCTCGATATAGGGCCTGGCAGATTCGCCGAACCGGTTTGCCGTATCCTCGTCGGGAAACAGCATTATGTTCAGCAGCTGGTTTTCCGAGAGGTGACAGCGGAACACCATCATCATGCCGCCGGTCAGGTCCATTTCACGTGAAATGTACCCGAGAACGGATTCCTTCATCAGTTGGTTTGTGAAGGTTACTCTGACGCCGCGCATAAACATTCTGGTCACTCCCTGATCCGCTTGTTGCCGGTGGTCTGCAGACCGCTGATGATGGATCACGCCGCACGGATTGGGACGGCAAGCTTGCGAAGGCCCTGATCCTGCCGGTTTAACGTGCCGCCCGAACAGTGGCGGCTATATTTTTGTTCAGTAAGTTCATCTAATCAATAGCATAAAGAGATAATCTGACATTCGACTTCAATCTTGCACCGACGCCGATGAACAATGTCTTGTTGACCCATTCATACTTGGGATGCCCGGTTTCCAGCTTCGCATGCGTCCGCATGTAGTATGAAGACGGGTCGACATCCTCGCCGGCGGCAACCCGCCGCATCACATCAGGCGAGCCGTGACGAAATCCGAAATTGGTGATTTCGATGACGGCGCCATCGTCCGTCCGGAATGCGTAACGCGTATCAAGCTCGGCAAGGCCGCTTGAGAACACGGTTTGCCAGTCGGCACCGACATTCATGATTTCGCCGTTGAAGCAGGGGCCCGAGACCCTGCCACCGACAATTGGAATGATCCGGCGTCTGCCGCCTCGGCCGTCACCCATTTCCGTGATGGGGGCCAGTTCGACGTCAAAATCTGCGACATGGCGCAATGTTGGGATTGGAAGCATGGGTTCCTCTTTGTCTGTTCATCTCGCCGGAGAACCGGGTGGCGTCATGTGCGACGGTATCATGGCTGTTCTCACGGGCGGTTCTGATGATATTGGAATATAATGAACGCCATGCCGGATTGGCTGTCGGCCGGTCTGGCCTGAAAGGCACCCGTCTAGTCCCACCATGGTGATCCGCCCGAGGTTACCATTCTACAATGAAGCCATGCAGATCAATAAAGGTTACTCAGGTGAAAACTTACAACATCGCAACACTCCCCGCCGACGGCATCGGACCTGAGGTCATCGAAGCCGGTGTCGCTGTTCTGCAGGCGCTTGCTGCGCGCGACGGAGGCTTTGCGCTCAATTTCACGGCGTTCGACTGGGGATCGGCCTTTTACCGCAAGCATGGCAAGATGATGCCGGATGACGGTCTGGAAAAGCTGAGGCCACATGACGCCATTTTCTTTGGCGCCGTCGGCGCGCCGGATGTGCCTGACTATATCACCTTGTGGGGCCTGCGCCTGCCGATCTGCCAGGGATTCGACCAATATGCCAATGTCCGCCCGACGCGGATCCTGCCCGGAATATCGGCACCGCTTCGCGACCGCGGACCCGGTGATCTCGACTGGGTGATCGTGCGCGAGAACTCGGAGGGTGAATATGCCGGCCATGGTGGACGTGCGCACCGGGGCCTTCCCGAAGAGGTCGCCACCGAGACAGCCATTTTCACGCGGGTCGGCGTCACTCGTATCATGCGCTATGCGTTCTCGCTTGCGCATTCACGTCCGCGCAGACTTCTGACAGTTGTCACGAAATCCAATGCGCAGCGCCATGGCATGGTGATGTGGGATGAAATCGCCGCCGAAGTTGCGCAGGAATTTCCCGATGTCACCTGGGACAAGATGCTTGTCGATGCGATGACGGTCCGCATGACGCTGGATCCCGGGAGCCTCGACACCATCGTCGCGACAAACCTTCATGCGGACATCCTGTCCGATCTTGCTGGCGCGCTTGCTGGAAGCCTCGGCGTTGCGCCAACAGCGAATATCGATCCCGAGCGACGGTTTCCTTCAATGTTCGAACCTATTCATGGATCGGCTTTCGACATAACCGGCAAGGGAATCGCCAATCCGGTCGCCACCTTCTGGACAGCCTGCCAGATGCTGGAGCATCTCGGCGAGACGGCGCCTGCCGATCGCCTGATGAAGGCCGTGGAAGATGTATGTGCGGCGGGAATCATGACACCTGATGTCGGCGGCAAGGCAACGACCCGCGAGGTGACCGACGCCGTGATCGCTTCCATTCGCGGATCGAACGAATAGCCGGCTTCCAGCCCAAGAGGAGATGCAACTTGTCCGAGCAGCATGTCATCATCGCCGGCGGCGGCATTGGCGGCTTTGCAACGGCGCTGACGCTTCACCAGATCGGGGTTCCCTGTCTGGTGCTTGAGCAGGTGGTCGATCTCAAGCCGCTTGGCGTCGGCATCAATCTGCAGCCGAATGCGGTTCGCGAACTGATGGATCTCGGCTTCACGACTGCCGATATGGATGCGTTTGGTGTGCCGGCGCGTGAATGGGCGTTGGTCGGGCGGCAAGGTCAGGAAATCCATGCCGAGCCGCGCGGCACCGATGCCGGCTACCACTGGCCGCAATATGCGGCGCATCGCGGCAGGTTCCACATGGCGCTCCATCAGCGCTTCCGGAGCCTTGCCGGGGATGATTCAATTCGGCTCGGCGTGCGCGCGACCGGCTATCGGGTCCGAAATGACGGAAAGGTGACGGTGAGCCTGGAGACACGCAAGGGCGCCGAGGAGGTGACAGGCCGACTGCTGATCGGGGCTGACGGCATCCATTCGGCCATCCGGGCGCAGATGCATCCGGACCAGCCGCCAATCCACTGGGGCGGGGCGATCCTGTGGAGGGGGACATCACTGGCGCGCCCAATCCGGACCGGGTCATCTTTCGTCGGTCTTGGCGACCACCGCCACCGTATGGTGATCTACCCGATCTCGAAACCCGATCCGGAGACCGGGCTGGCGCTGATCAACTGGATCGCGGAGGTGACCTATGACGACCCGTCGGCGCATGACCGCACCGGCTGGTACCGGCCTGTCGAGATAGATGACTTCATTCATCATTTCGAGGACTGGACCTATGAATGGCTTGACGTGCCGGACCTGATCCGCGGTGCCGATGCCGCCTATGAAAATCCAATGATCGACCGTGACCCGGTCGCAACCTGGGTCGACGGGCCTGTCGCGCTGATGGGAGATGCCGCGCATCCGATGTATCCGACGGGCTCGAACGGCGCCAGCCAGGCGATCATCGACGCGCGGGTGCTTGGCGCGAAATTTCTGGCCCATGGCCTGAATGAAGCGGCGCTTGCCGCCTATGACGCCGAGCTGTGTAAACCCGTTTCAGATGTAGTTCTGCGCAATCGCGGCGCCGGCCCATTCGGGCTTCTGAACCTTGTCAATGAACGCTGCGGTGGTGATTTTGATGAGATCGACGACGTCGTATCGCCGGAGGAGCGCGAGGATTTCATGGCACAATACAAGGCCGCCGCCGGTTTTGCGCGCGACGCGCTGAATGCCGCGGTGCCGACGATCGGTGCCGGTTTGAGGGTTGGTCTCGATTAGAGGTTCACCGCGCGAACCTTGAGACTGTTCCAAATCGACTGCCGATCGACGGCATGTTCACGCCTGTCGTTGACAAAGCGCCGGAAAAAGCCATCTAGGTGAGGACATCTAAAGCCAGCAGCGACGGTCTTCCCATGCTTTCCAGAGATAAAACCGGTTTCCAGAAATTCAGCTTCGGCACGCAGGTTCGCAAATCACCCTTTTCGGATGCGGCGCTGCGGTGGGGTGCGACTGGGTTTTCGGTTTACAACCACATGTATATTCCTCGCGATTTCGGCGATCCGGTGCAGAATTTCTGGAATCTCGTGAACGAAGCCATCCTCTGCGACGTCGCCGTCGAGCGGCAGGTCGAGATCACGGGTCCGGACGCCGCCAAATTCATGCAGTTCCTCAGTTGCCGTGATCTGTCATCCTGCGAGGTCGGGCAATGCAAATATGTCCTCATCACCGATCAGGATGGCGGCATCATCAACGACCCGGTTCTGTTGAAGCTTGCCGAGGACCATTTCTGGCTGTCCATCGCCGACAGCGATGTGCTGCTGTGGGCACGCGGCGTCGCGGCAACCTCCGGCATGGATGTGCGGATTTGCGAGCCAGACGTCTCGCCGCTGCAGCTTCAGGGGCCGAATTCGAGAGATATTCTGAGGGCCGCGTTCGGCGACGCGCCGGCCGAGCTGAAATATTACCGTTTCATCGAATATGACTGGAACGGCGTGCCGCTCGTGATTTCCCGCACCGGCTGGTCGAGCGAGCTCGGCTACGAAATCTTTCTCCGCGACGGTTCGCGCGGCGGCGAGCTGTGGGACTATCTGATGGAGATCGGGGCGCCGATGGGGCTTCACCCGGGCCATACGTCGAGCATCCGGCGTATCGAAGCCGCCATGCTGTCCTACCACGCCGACATGACGCTCGAGAACAACCCTTATGAACTCGGAATGGAGCGGCTTGTCGATCTCGAGATGGAGGCGGATTTCGTCAGCAAGGCGGCGTTGCGAAGGATCAGGGATGAGGGCGTCAGGATCCGTCAGGTCGGCCTTGAATTCGACGGCCCGCCGCTGACCGGATCGAATGACGAGCACTGGCCGATCACGAAAGAGGGCCGTGTTGTCGGGAAGGTGACTTCGGCGGTCTATTCGCCGCGTCTGGAAAAGAACATTGCGCTTGCCCTGATGGATGTCGCCGAGGCGGGGCTGGGGACGCAGGCGGTCATCGAGAAGGCCGACGACCGGCGCGGCTGCGTTGTTGTGCCGAAGCCGTTCTACGATCCCAGGAAAAGCATTGCCGCCAAATCCTGATCCTCGGGACGGACCGGTATTCAGCGGCAGGGATCAGCCGGAACCCCGAAGCCGG
Source organism: Pseudomonadota bacterium (assembly GCA_036143955.1). Classification (GTDB taxonomy): domain Bacteria; phylum Pseudomonadota; class Alphaproteobacteria; order Puniceispirillales; family Puniceispirillaceae; genus UBA8309. The sequence continues at coordinate 21,535 of JAYYLR010000175.1, forward strand.
TCCGGCCGACGGCCGGGTCGTCCTTATCGGACAAAATAGATCGGCGAGGACCAGGCCTTGTGGCCGTCCTCCATCGTAACGCACACCCAGATGGGGGAATCCCCCTGGGCGCGAAGCGCCACACTACGTTCGAAGGCGAGCGTCGACGGCAGGTCGTCGTCCGGCAGGCGGCGTATCGTCAGCTGGCGATCCAGCCCGCCGCAGTCGCGTGTATGCGGTTCGACCAGAAGGTCGGCGGCCCTGATTTCGATGTCGCCGTGATTGGTTTTAACCTTGATGGTTGCGTCCGCTGAATTCAGCCGGAGATCGACTCCGGCGAAATTGCCTGTCGTGACGCTCTCGAATGCCAGCTGGGAGAAGCCGCGCTGTTCAAACAGCCGTTCCGGGTTCCAGCGGTTGATCGGTGTTGCCGACAGGATGGCGGCGCCGTCGACATCGATCACGCCGCACCACAGCGTGTTCCGTCCGCGGCCCCGATATTCCGCGCCCGCCCAGGTGATGCGAATGCGGTTGCCGAGCTGTTCGGGCCCGTAGCCGCGGACAGTCTCCACCACATCTTCACCGTTCCGGACTTCGACGCTTTCAATTCCAGCCAGCGCCTCCATGTCAACACGAAGCGGGACCGTTTCCTCGGCTGTGGGCACGATATCTCCCATGATCGAGGCGCCGGCCAAGCCATTCGACGTGACATCGAGATTCAGGCGGCATCCCGTCGTGGCGTAATGGTGGCGGCTGCGGATTGCATCGAGAAGGGCTGTTCGACTGTTTTCGGCGGCGAGGAAGCAGGTCAGGCCGCCATAGGCCCCGAATTCGGATATGCCGGGATAGCTGGCGCCGGGTCGACCCTTGTGGCCTTCGCTGTTGGCGACGATGCCGATACGGCGCCCGAGGCGGAAGCTGTCCCGCGCGATCCATTCGAAAGTCCCCCAGTCGGAGTGAATTTCCACCGCCGTTTCCAACTCCGGATCATGATCGAGATGGATATCCGCATACCGGCCGCCGACATGCGCGAAAATCACCACGTTGTCGCCGCTTTCGCGAAGCGCCTGATAGAGCTGGGAGATCGTGTGGGCATCGGTATCGGCGTCGCTCCGATCCTCGAGAAGCGCGTGCGAGCATCGCCTGATGGCAAAACCTTCTTCGGCGAAGATGACGTTGCGGTCACCGCCAACAGCCGTATTGCCGGACCACTCATAGCCGGGAAATGTCGTGAACCGTCCGGGCTCGTTCCAGTCGGCCGTCACGTCGTTCAGATGCTTCCAGAAACTGTCCTTGATCTGAAAGTCATTCCCCTGATGGCAGACAACGTCGAGGAAGGCCTTGTTGCGGGCGAAATTCATATAGTCCTCGATCCGTCAGATCCCGACGGTCTCGCCGCTCTGGCCATGAAGATCGCCCCAGTAACCCGCAAGCCCGCCATCAGCGATTACAACCGGGCCTGCTGTGGCAATGGGGTGTCCCTTTACAGCCAGCGAAAATATGACACGGCCAGGCGCCGTACAGCGGATGTTTTCAATCGTGATCGCCTGCTGTGTCCCGTCGAAATCGACGAATTCCGGCAGTCCCTCGACAGGAGCGCTTGATGTGATTTCGACGCGACAGGGGGCTGGTGCGGTGGCATTGCCCCAGCCATCCTCGGCCTTTATGCCGAGAATGAAAGGCTCGTCCGGGCGCCGACGTGTCGCCGTGACGGCTCTCCAGGCGACAGCCGGAGCGGCCAGTACCGGAACGGTCAGCTGAAGGTTGGGAAGGGGATAGAAATTGCCGGTTGCCTGAACGTCCGCCATCACCCGGAAATCGCGGCCTGCTTCGGCAAATGTCTGGGTCAGCAGCCCGGGGCTTCCCTGCCGCCTGTCGCCAAGGCGAATCGTGATTTCCTCGCCAGGGCGAAGATATCCGCCATGTTGCCGGACGGTCAGAATCTCGCTCCATGGTCTCTGGCCGCCCATGCGGCTGTATTCAAGCGATAGTCGCCCTTCGCCGTTGCTCTCCGCCGTCACATAGTTTGGCGCGGCGGGATCGGCGGTCTGCAGGCGGCCCGTGTCACCGACGGTCCGCCAGGCAATGCGGATGCCGCCGGTATCGTCGATCCCCAAGGTGCCGACAGTGTAGGTCAGGGCGAAGCTCTGAAACGTGCGGACCTCTACCGGATCGGTCGGCGTGAGGGACGCGGTTCCCAGCATTGCGGCGTCCGGTCCGGGGCGTACGGAGGGGGCGTTGTCTCCGACAAGGTCGGGAGGGACGGGTAAATCAAAGTCTCGGGTCATGGTGCTCGTCTGGATGGCGGGTCGGTCCGTAAGTCTTTGTCGAAGCGTCTGCAAACGCAACCTGATAGTGCCGGGCCGACCGGCGGCGCGTTTCTTCGATCAGGGCCTTTCCTGGTTTTGGGGGTTTGAGGTTTCATCGCCAAATTTCCTCAGGGCACTGACAAGCTCGGCAGAGAGCTCGATTCCGTGATGCCCGGCGCGCCGGAACGCCTGCATTTCCGGCTCTCCCGGCACAAGGACCGGCTTGTTCGGGTCCGACGGCGGCGTGTCATGCAGGATGGTTGTGAAGTCTCGTAAACGCGCCTCAAGCCAGTCCGGACTTCCAAGCCGTCCAACGTCGATCAACAGGAAGTAATGGCCGAGATTCTGCGGCTCTTCCGGCGTGTCGACCCAGGATTTGACATGGCTGAGATAGGCTGCCCCGGACAGCAGTCCGGCAATCAGATCAACGGCAAGGGCGAGACTGTAGCCCTTGTGCCCTCCGACAGGCTGGAGAAATCCGTTCAGCGCTTCGGCCGGATCCGTTGTGGGATTGCCGTCCCGGTCAGTCGCCCAGCTGTCCGGAATGGGCTGTTCTGCCTTGGCGGCATTGCGGATCTTCGCGCGCGCGACCACGCTCATGGCCATATCAAGCATGATGGGGTCGCCGCCCGGGTTGGGAAGACCAAACCCGAAAGGATTGTTTCCGAGCTTAGCCTCGCTGCCGCCCCATGGCGCAATCGTCGTCGTGGCATTGCTGCCGATCAGCGTTGCAAATCCGCGCTTGGCCGCGATGTAGCTGTAGGGGCATATCGGGCCGAAATGGTTGCTTCCCTTCACCAGGGCGAGGGCGAGCCCGTTGGTTGCGGCGGCCTCCATGGCGGCTTCGAGGGCCCGCATGCCGACAAGCGGGCCGAGGCCGTTATCGCCTTCAACGCTGATCATCGAGGGAGTCAACTGCGTTGCCGTGATGGCGGGCTGCGCCTTGATACCGCCAATCCGCAGGCGTTCGCCATAAGACAGGATGCGTTCGACGCCATGCGTGGAGATGCCGAACATGTCTGCATAGACGAGGATCCGTGCCGCATCTTCCG
>JAYYLR010000176.1:0-7683 GCA_036143955.1 Pseudomonadota bacterium
GTGGCAAGCACCGTCTGCTGGCCCCAGAACCGATGCAGCGTGCCGTCTTCCATGCACAGCGCAATTATGCCGGCGCACTCGTCGTCCTCGTTCATCAGAAGGTCGAGGGCAAAGAATTCGATGTGGAAATGCGCCTGATGCTTCAGGCACTGCTGGTACAGCGTGTGAAGGATGGCATGGCCGGTCCGGTCGGCGGCGGCGCAGGCGCGGCGGGCCATCGACTTTCCGTAATCAAGCGTGTGGCCACCGAACGGGCGCTGGTAGATCTTGCCTTCTTCGGTGCGCGAGAACGGAACGCCGTAATTCTCGAGTTCGATCACCGACGGGATGGCGTTGCGGCACATATATTCGATCGCGTCCTGGTCGCCGAGCCAGTCGGAACCCTTGACCGTGTCATACATGTGATATTGCCAGTTGTCGCCCTCGCCCATGTTGTTGAGCGCGGCGCCAATACCGCCCTGCGCGGCAACGGTGTGCGAGCGGGTCGGAAAGACCTTCGTGATGCAGGCCGTTTTCAGGCCGGTTGCCGCCATGCCGAGCGTGGCCCGAAGACCGGCGCCGCCGGCGCCTACGACGACGACATCATAATAGTGATCGGTGATTTCATAAGCCGACATCAGGTCAACCCTTTTCATCCGTTTGCGCAAATGGCGCGTTCCTAGAACGCGATCCGCGCTATTGCCCACAAACTTCCGGCGGCGATCAGACCCATGCCGACCCGCACGATGCCAAGAACGGCATGCCGGCCGGCCTTCTCGCTCACATAATCCTCGATCACCACCTGCAGACCGAGTGTCCCGTGCCACATGCCGATACCGACCAGCACGGCCAGAGCCAGCGCATTGACCGGCGCGCCGACAAGCGCCGTCGCCGCGGCATGGTCGAGCGTGCCGAGGCTTGCCGTCAGCACCACCAGATAGGCCATAAGCAGCAGCACCACAACAGCGCTGAAGCGCTGCCAGCGCCAGTGCCCGACCCCCGAAATGCGGCGTCTGTGCGAAATGCCTGCGGGATGCTCCGCCACAAAAGCGCTCCTTACACCAGAACGGCGAGCCACAGGCACGCCGTGAGAACAAAGGTCAGAAGCAGGACAGCATGTCCGCTCCGGTACACGTCTGGAATGGTCAGCCCGCGACCGAGGTCCCAGGCCATGTGCCTTATGCCATTCAGCGCATGGTAGATCAGTGCCGCCGAGTAGCCGAATAGGACAAATTGCCCCAAAGGATGCGCCAGCACCGCCGCCACCATGGCGAAGCTGTCTCCGCCAACCGCCAGCGCAATCAGCCACACTGCCAAAACCAGCGTCCCGGTTGTCAGCGCGACGCCGGTGGCACGGTGTGAAATCGACATCAGCGACGTCAGTTGCGGGCGATACACCTGCAGATGCGGAGACAACGGGCGTGGTCTCGCCATCACGTTCAACCTTTTTTCTTTTAGCACCTTGTTTCGGTTTTAAGGGGCGGGGCGGATATTAGTCAATGTGAAAGCACGCCGCAGAGGCATGCCAGCCCTCTTTGCGGCGCAGTTTTTCATTGCCTGTGACGCCGTTTCCGGAGACAACTCGTCAGCAATGACAGCCGTGCTTTCGATACATTCTTCCGTGACCGCCGGTTTTGTCGGCAACAGCGTTGCCGGACCGGTCCTTCTGTCACTCGGAGTCCAGCCGCTTCTCGTCGATACGGTAATGCTGGCCGCGCATCCGGGATACGGGCGGCGCGCCGGCGGCGCGGTCCCGAACGAATTGCTGCAGGATGTGCTCGACGGCATATCCGACCTTACCGACCTGCGCCGGATCAATGCCATGGTGTCAGGCTATCTCGGCGCGGCGGGGCAGGTCACCGGCATTGCCGCCATGATCGATACCTGGCGCCGTGCCGCGAGCGGGCCCTACATTCTCGACCCGGTGCTTGGTGATGCCGGACGGCTCTACATGCCGCAACAGCTGGTGGCGGCGATTCGCGACGAGCTGCTGCCCCGCGCCGACATCATCACGCCCAACAGTTTCGAGCTTGCGCATCTCAGCGGCATGGCCGTCACCTGCCGCGACAGCGCGCAGGCCGCGGCGGCGTCACTGCTGGCGCAGAATGACCTCACCGCGGTTGTGGCAACAGGAATCGCCGATCCGGCGCAGGGGGTCGGCGACCTGATGGTGATGAAAGCCGGGGACAGCCTGTGGTCGTCCGCCGTGCCGAATGCCAGCAACGTCGCCGGCGGGGGCGACCTTCTGACATCGCTCCTTGCCGGCCTGCTGGCGCGCGGCGCTCCTCTCGAGCAGGCGTTCAGCAACGCCAGCAGCACCGCACAGCGGATTGTCGCCGCGAGTGACTCGCCTCGGGATCTGGCACTTCTGGAAAATCTGGGACCTGTCGCCGCGCTTGTCGGCGACGGTGGCGGCTCAGCGGCCTGACAGACCACACTCCGCCACAAGCTCGGCAATCTGAACCGAGTTCAGCGCCGCGCCCTTGCGAAGATTGTCCGACACGCACCAGAACACCATGCCGTTCTCGACCGACGGGTCCTTGCGGATCCGGCTGATGAACACCGCGTCCTCGCCGGCAGCCTCATGCGGCGTGACATAACCTTCGTCGGCACGGTGGTCGATGACGGTGATGCCGGGCGCTTCGCGAAGAAGGTCACGGACGCCAGCCTCGGTCATCGGCCTGTCGGTCTCGATGAACACAGCCTCGCTGTGGCTGATGAACACCGGAATGCGAACGCAATGCGCCACCAGCTCGATCGACGGATCGACGATCTTCTTCGTCTCCGCCGTCATCTTCCATTCTTCCTTCGTGAACCCGTCATCCATGAAGACGTCGATATGCGGGATTGCGTTGAAGGCAATCTGCTTGGTGAACTGCTCGGGCCGCGCCGGTTCGTTCACATAGATGCCGCGTGTCTGGTTGAACAGCTCGTCCATGCCGGTCTTTCCGGCGCCCGACACCGACTGGTAGGTCGAGACGACAACCCGCTTGACGGTAAAGGCGTCGTGTAGCGGCTTCAGCGCCACGACAAGTTGCGCCGTCGAGCAGTTCGGGTTGGCAATGATGTTGCGCCCGCCATTCTTCGCAAGAGCCTGTTCGACAGTGTCCGGGTTGACCTCCGGAACGATCAGCGGGACATCATCCTCCATACGGAATGCCGACGAATTGTCGATCACGATGCAGCCTGCCTCGCCGGCGCGCGGCGCGACATCCTTGGCGGTGGCACCGCCGGCCGAGAACAGCGCGATGTCGGCCTCGGCGAAATCGAACTTGTCGAGCGCCGAGACGGTCAGAACCTCGTCCTCGCCAAAGGACACCTCGCGCCCGGCCGAGCGCGAAGAGGCCAGCGCATAGACCTTGTCGACCGGGAAGTTCCGTTCGGCAAGCGTCTGCAGCATTTCCCGACCGACAGCGCCGGTGGCGCCGGCTACGGCTACTCTGTATCCCATTTCGTCCTCTTCTCCGGCCCGAAGGCCTCATGTCTTCAGCCGTCTCGCACCTAGCGGGCGAGGCGGTCCATGGCGTCGATCACGGCATTGGTCATGCCGTCAGTGCCGGTCTGCGTGCAGCCGGGGGTCATGATGTCTCCGGTGCGCGTCGTAGCCAGCGCCTTGTCGACCGCGGCCTCCAGCAGATCGGCCTCGGCGCCCTGGTCGAAGCTGTAGCGAAGCATCATCGCAAAGCTCATGAACTGGGCCAGCGGGTTGGCGATCCCCTGACCGGAAATGTCGGGGGCGGAGCCGTGGACCGGCTCGTACATTGCCTTCGGAAGGCCTGTTTCCGGGTCCGGCGCGCCGAGCGACGCCGACGGCAGCATGCCGAGCGAACCGGTCAGCATCGCCGCGCAGTCCGACAGCAGGTCGCCAAACAAATTGTCGGTGACGATGACATCGAACTGCTTCGGATTGCGGACAAGCTGCATGGCGCAGTTGTCGGCATACATGTGGCCAAGCTCGACGCCCTCGCCTTCGGCCGCGTGCAACGCCGTCATCACCTCGCGCCAGAGAACGCCGGAATGCATGACGTTCGCCTTTTCGACCGAAGTCAGCCTGCCGTTGCGCTTGCGCGCCAGATCCATGCCGACGCGGCCGATGCGCTCGATCTCGGGCGTCGTATAGGCGTTGGTGTCGAAACCGCGGCGCGTGCCGTCTTCCAGATCCTCGATGCCGCGCGGCTCGGCGAAATAGGAGCCGCCGCAAAGTTCGCGAAGAATCATGATATCGAGACCGGACACGACCTCGGGCTTCAGCGTCGACGCCTCGGTCAGCGACGGGAACACGATCGCCGGCCGCAGGTTGGCGAACAGGTCCATTTCCTTGCGAAGACGAAGCAGGCCGCGCTCCGGCTTCAGGTCGAAGGCCAGATCGTCATATTGCGGGCCGCCGACGGCCCCGAACAAAACCGCGTCACATGCCATCGAGTCGGCAAGCGTCTCGTCGGTGAGCGGCGTGCCGTGCGCGTCGTAGGCGGCGCCGCCGACAAGACCTTCCTGCATGTCGAAATTCAGCGATTTGTGCTTCGCAAGCCAGTCCATGACCCGCATGTTGGCCTGCATGATTTCGGTGCCGATGCCATCGCCCGGCAGTACCATGATCTTACGGTTCGACGCCATCACGTCCATCCTCGCCTTGATTGAAGTCTTTGTGTTCCGGTCTGTTCTTTCGGCCTGCCCTAGAGCCAGGGCTTGTCGTCGGCGCGCGCCGCCTCGAAGGAATCGATCGACCCGCCCTTCTCCATCGTCAGCCCGATATCGTCGAGACCCTCGAGAAGGCATTTCTTGCGGAAGGGGTCGATCTCGAACGAGATCTCGACCCCGTTCGGACGCCTGATCTTCTGTGCGACAAGATCGACCGAAAGCTCGGGGTTCTCGGTATCCTGGGCATCGGCCATCAGCGCGTCGCGATCATCTGCCGAGACGGCGATCGGCAGGATGCCGTTCTTGAAGCAGTTGTTGTAGAAGATGTCGGCGAAACTGGTCGAGATCACGCAGCGGATACCGAAATCGAGAAGCGCCCATGGCGCGTGCTCGCGGCTCGACCCGCAGCCGAAATTGTCGCCGGCGACAATGATCTGCGCCCCGCGATAGGGCTCGCGGTTCAGAACGAAATCGGGAATCTCCGCTCCGTCCTTGGTGAAGCGCATCTCGTCGAACAGGTTGGCGCCGAGCCCGGACCGCTTGATCGTCTTCAGGAACTGCTTCGGGATGATCATGTCGGTATCGACATTGAGGATGTTGAGCGGTGCGGCAACACCGGTCAACTTGTCGAATTTCTGCATCTTTTCGCTCCCTTCCGCTTAGCCCTGGAATTCACGGATATCGGTCAGGTAGCCGGTCACGGCCGCCGCGGCAGCCATTTCCGGGCTGACCAGATGCGTGCGTCCACCCCGTCCCTGACGGCCCTCGAAATTGCGGTTCGAGGTCGAGGCACAGCGCTCGCCCTCAGACAGCTTGTCGGCGTTCATCGCGAGGCACATCGAGCATCCCGGCTCACGCCATTCGAATCCGGCGGCGGTGAATACGCTGTCGAGACCTTCGGCCTCGGCCTGCTCCTTGACCAGTCCGGAACCGGGCACGACCATGGCACGGATGCCGTCGGCGACGCGGCGCCCGGAGGCAACGGCGGCGGCGGCACGGAGATCCTCGATCCGGCTGTTGGTGCAGGACCCGATGAAGACGGTGTCGATTTTCACGTCGGTCAGCTTCTGCCCGGGGGCAAGACCCATATAGTCGACAGCACGCTGCAGCTTCGCGCGCTTGATCTCGTCCTTCTCCTTGTCCGGGTCGGGAACGGCGGCGGTGATCGGGAGCGCATCCTCGGGCGAGGTGCCCCAGGTCACGGTCGGCGCGATCTCGGATGCGGGAAGCGCGATCTCGGTGTCGTAGCTTGCGCCTTCGTCGGATGGCAGCGAGCGCCAGTAATCAACGGCCCGGTCCCACATTTCGCCTTTCGGTGCCATCGGGCGGTCCTGAAGATAGGCGAAGGTCTTCTCGTCGGGTGCGATCATGCCGGCGCGGGCACCGCCCTCGATGGCCATGTTGCAGACCGTCATCCGGCCTTCCACCGACAGGTCGCGGATCGCCGAACCCGCAAATTCGATCACATGCCCGGTGCCGCCGGCGGTGCCGATCCTGCCGATGATGGCGAGAATGACGTCCTTCGCGGTCACCCCGGGGGCGAGTTCGCCGTCGACGGTAATCCGCATGTTCTTGGCCGGCTTCTGGATCAGCGTCTGCGTAGCCAGCACATGTTCGACCTCGGAGGTGCCGATGCCGAAGGCAAGCGCCCCGAACGCGCCGTGCGTGGCGGTATGCGAGTCGCCGCAGACGATGGTCATGCCTGGCTGCGTGAAGCCCTGCTCGGGCCCGATCACATGGACAATGCCCTGGCGGACATCATTCATGGCGAAGAACGGCACGCCGAATTCGGCGGCGTTGCTTGCCAGCGCCTCGACCTGGATGCGGGATTCCTCATCCTCGATCCCAGCCGAGCGGTCGGTTGTCGGAACGTTGTGATCGGCGACGGCGAGCGTGCGGTTCGGGGCCCGAACCGGGCGGCCCGCGGTGCGCAGACCTTCAAAGGCCTGCGGGCTCGTCACCTCGTGAACAAGATGCCTGTCAATATAGATCAGGCAGGTGCCGTCATCCTGGCGATGCACGACGTGCGCATCCCAGATCTTGTCAAACAGGGTCTTTGGCGCCGACATGTGTTCCTCCATAAGGCTGCCGGCGAGGTCGTCATCCTGGCCGGTCCGTGCCGTCAGGAGGAGGACGCCTCGCGGGTTGTGGTTTTTTCGGCAATGCGGGCGGCCTTGCCGGTCCGGCCACGCAGGTAATACAGCTTCGCGCGGCGCACCCGGCCACGTCGTACGACGGTGACACCGGCGACCTGCGGGCCGTACAGCGGGAAGACGCGCTCGACGCCTTCGCCATAGGACAGCTTGCGAACGGTGAAGGACGAGTTTACGCCGTCGTTCTTGCGGGCGATGCAGACGCCCTCGAATGCCTGGATGCGCTCGCGCGATCCCTCGACGACCTTGACGTCGACGCGGACCGTGTCGCCGGCGCCGAATTCCGGAATGCTGCGCTGCGCCAGCACCTTTTCCATCTGCTTCTTGCCAATGCGGTCAACGATGTTCATCGCCTTATTCCTTCGCTTCGTTGTCTGGCGCCCGCGCCTGCAGGTACCTGTTCCATAAATCCGGGCGGCGCTCCCGCGTCTCCCGCTGGGCTTCCGAAAGACGCCATTCGGCGATCTTCCCGTGATGACCCGACGCCAGTATGTCTGGCGCCTCAATTCCGTTCCAGTTCCGAGGATGGGTATACAGAGAGGGCTCCAGCAGCCCGGTCTCGAAACTCTCCTCGCGGTGGCTTGCTTCCTTACCGATCACACCCGGCAGAAGCCGTACCACCGTATCCATCACCGTCAGCGCCGCGATCTCGCCCCCGGAGAGGATGAAATCGCCGATGCTGACCTCCAGCATGCCGGCCGCATCGATCACGCGCTGGTCGACACCCTCATACCGGCCGCACAGAAAGACCGCGCCGTCGGCTGCGGCCAGGTCACGCGCGAGCGGCTGATCCAGAACTCTGCCACGCGGCGTCAGATAGATCCGCGGGCCTGGCGCGTCGGCGACATGGTCAAGCGCCGCCGCCACAACATCCGGCTTCAGCACCATCCCGATACCGCCGCCAAGCGGCACA
>JAYYLR010000177.1:0-4782 GCA_036143955.1 Pseudomonadota bacterium
AACGCCGCCCGCAATGACATAAACAGCGCTCCTCAGTGTGCGGCCGTGGCGGAATTGGTAGACGCGCAGCGTTGAGGTCGCTGTGGGCTAATAACCCGTGGAAGTTCGAGTCTTCTCGGCCGCACCATCTCTCCCCCTTACACCTTCTGCAGTCCCCCGCCCGGCGCGGTGCCTTGACTTTGCGTCCCTGCGGCGCGAGCGTTGAGTGCCAGTGCCAGTGCCAGTGCCAGTGCCAGTGCCAGTGCCAGTGCCAGTGCCAATGCCAATGCCGACGAGGGACAGCGCATGAGTGTGTCACCCGACCTGATCGCGGATTTTCACCGTGACGGCTATGTCATGATGCCGGACGCCATTTCGGCCGCGCAGGTGGCGCGGCTCACCGCCGTCCTCGACCGGTGGACCGAGGACTCGCGCGCCCATGCTGGCCCCTATGGCGAGATGCTTGACGGCCGCCCCCGGTTCGATGTGCAGCCGGACGCGCATTCCGCCGCTGCGCCGGCGCTGCGCCGCGTCGCCTCGCCGGTCGATGTGGATGCGGATTTCTGGGACGTGGCGCAGGACAATGCGGCGCTCGACCTGACGGCGGCGATCTTCTCGCCGAATATCAAATTCTACGCATCGAAGGTCAATCTGAAGCTTCCCGGCTCGCGCACCGAGGTGAAATACCACCAGGACTTCCCGTTCGACCCGCACACCAACATGGACATGATGACGGTGCTGATCTTCCTCGATGACGTGACGATGGAGAACGGCCCGCTTCAGCTCGTGCCGGGAAGCCACAAGGGGCCTCTGCACACGCTGTGGCATGACGGGCGTTTCACCGGCGCGGTGTCGGCGGAGGTCGAGGCGATGGCGGCCGAAAAGGCGGTCGCCTGCACCGGCCGGGCCGGCGATGCCTGCCTCATGCATTCGGCCGTGCTTCACGGCTCATCGGCGAATCTGAGCACCGACCCGCGGCGGCTGTTCATCATCACCTATGTCGCCGAGGACGCGCGGCCCTTCGTCGCCAACCCGATCCCGACAATCCATGACGGCACGGTTGTTCGCGGCGAGGCCACCGGGCGTGTCCGCGCGGTGCCGTTCGAGATGGATCTTCCGGAATATCCCAAGACGGCGTCGTTCTTCGGCCAGCAGGAAGGCCAGACCGGCTAGCGCCCGCTAACCTCGCCCGCGGTGGCCCCGTCCGCCGGCACCTGTTCGGCCTGAAGGACGATCTCCCGGCGCCAGATATAGAGGCCGGCCCCGATCGTCATCGCGCAGCCGACAAGCATCATCGCGTTCACCGTTTCGCCGAGGATGAGGATGCCGACCGCCAGCGAGAACAGCAGCCGGCTGTAGCGGAACGGGCTGACCACCGACATGTCGCCAAGCCGCACGGCATTTGTCACGAGGATATAGCCGAGAGAGCCGAGCGCGGTCATGGCGGTGAACAGGAGGATCATGCCGCTGTCGGGGAGGCTGGCCCCGCCGGTGACCAGAAGAAGGACGCCGCCGCTGATGCAGAACAGCATCGAGGCGTAGAGCGAGAGAAGCAGGGTCGACAGGTCCTGCGAGATCAGCTTTGTGCCGACATCCCGCGCCGTCATGCCGATGGCGGCGACAAGCGCGAGGACGGCCATGGCGTCGAAATCGGCGCGGCCCGGCTGCAGGATGAAGATCACGCCGGCAAAGCCGACAAGAATGGCCGACAGGCGCCTGATGCCGACGCGCTCGCCAAGGAACAGCGCCGCGACGGCGGTGATCATCAGCGGCACCGTCTGGAGAACCGCGCCGATTGTCGAGATCGGCACATAGGCCAGCGCCAGGCACATGCCGAGCGCGCCGGCGAAATCGCCGACATTGCGAAGCATCACCGCAGGCTGCCGCAGGGGGGCGAAATATATGCGGTCCCGCTTCAGCGTCATCAGCCCCCAGAAGACAAGCGACGAGCCGATGCCCAGCATGATCATGATCTGCCCGACAGGAAGCGTCCGGCTGGCAATCTTGATCAGCAGGTCGGCAAGGGTGAAGCAGCCCATCGCCGCAATCATCATAACGATGCTTCGCAGGTTCGCGCCCGCCGGCCTTTTGGTGCCGGTATTCCGGATGCCGTCACCCACGCAAATGCCTCCGAAGCCGGCGCGGGGCAGGGGCTGCGGGCCGCCTGTCTGCGGAACGGGGGCACGGCCCCTCTTCAAAGAGGCTCAACGCGCGAACTCCGAGAGCACGACGCCCCTGTTGTTGAAAATCTTGAAGACGAACTTGTCCATCTGTTGCCGCCGCGTTTCACCGAATTCCGTGGCGATGATCTTCTCGCAGGCCTCGAAGCCTTCCCTGCTGTCATATTCAAAGACCATCGAGATACGGTACTGGTCCTTGTTCCACACCTTCGAGACGACATGCCGGATCAGCCCGGCGGCGGACAGCCGGTCATAGAGATCGGTGGTCCAGACTTCATCGATGGATTTCAGGAACAGTTCCAGCTCCGCTTCCGTCGCGAAATCCATGAACAGGCTGTTCAGGCAGATTGTCTTGTTGGTTTCACTCATTTTGGTGCGCGCCGCCGCCAGCTGACATGGTTCGAAAAAGTCTAGGTGCGGGTGGCCCGCTGTCAACATGCCAGCAGGAATCGCCGTCCCGGATGGCAATTTCGATGACTGACCGCGGCGCGCGCAGACAGAACAGGGCGGCGGTACTATTTCTTGCCGAAATAGCGTCGGTACCGCGGCGCCGAGGCGAGGTGAAGCGTGATCGCAACCCAGAACAGGAACGCCGGCACGAAATATTCGGTCGGCCGGACCCCTGTCTGGAAAAACACGATGCTTCCGATGATCGACACCATGAAGAGATATGTTTTCAGAAAATGCACCGGATAGACTTCACGGCTTCCGAAAAGAAGGTGCATCACGCCGTAGAAAACGAAGGTCGCGAACAGGGCAAGCCGGACCGACTGCCATCTGTGATACGGAATGTCCTCGCCGGTCGCGACCGAGAACGGAAAATACAGGTTGAAGCCGACCAGCGACGCAACAATTGCATAGACAGCCCAGAGCACGAGAGCCAGAATCAGGACTGCCGATAAACCAGGACCATACATAACCTTTCGAGGCTAGCTAGTGGCACCGTCGGCATAGAATGTGACAGTTGGACGCATCCGGTCAGTGGCCGGCACTTGCCTCGGGCCTGCCAGGCTGATGCAAAAAATGCACTGGATTGATGCGAACTTAGCCGTTTTTCTTTTCGCAATAAGTCAGTAAACCTTACCTATCAGCCGCTGGTGACGGCATGATGTTCAGAGAAGCCCCCAACCAGTTCCTCCGTTTCGTTGGGGGCTTCTTAACACCCTTCCTTTCTTCTGAAACCGGATTGCCCGCGGACCGCCGCCTTCGGCAAGGAATTTGTCACCGCCCATCGGGTTGGCGGATTAATTTTCCAGCCCTGTCGATCCGCCTTGCCCTTGGACTGTCATCCCCGTGATTATCGCGCGCCTACCAACGTCAGGAGACCCGTGATGCCGTCCACCCCTGTCAGTTCCGCCGCTGAGCCGCGCATCCACGTCATTCACGAGAACGCGGAATGGAGCGCGCCGCTCTTCGACGCCCTGACCGCACGCGGCGCCGCTCATGAAGACTGGCATATGGGTGATTTCGCCCTCGATCTGACGATCCCGCCACCAGAGGGCGTGTTCTATAACCGGATGAGCGCGTCGAGCCACACCCGCGGCCACCGTTACGCGCCGGAGATGACGACCGGCCTGCTGCACTGGCTCGAGGCGTCGGGACGGCGGGTGCTGAACGGCAGCCGCGCCGTGGCGCTGGAAATCAACAAGGTTGCGCAGTATGCGGCGCTGGCGCGTGCCGGCCTGGCGGTCCCCGACACGGTCGCCTGCCATACCGCCGAACAGATCATGGCCGCGCATGCGCGTTTCGGTGACAGGCCGGTGATCACCAAGCACAACCGCGCCGGCAAGGGGCTGGGCGTGAAGCTGTTCCGTGACGCCGACTCGCTCGACGCCTACGTCAGCGGTCGGACCTTCGAGCAGTCCGTTGACGGCATCACGCTGCTGCAGTCCTACATCGAGGCGCCGGCGCCCTTCATCACCCGCGTCGAATTCATCGGCGGCAGGTTCCTTTACGCCGTGCGGGTTGACACGTCCGACGGCTTCGAGCTGTGCCCGGCCGATGTCTGCGCGCTCGACAATGTCTGCATGGCGGACAGCAACCAGGCGGACATCCGCCCTCACAAGTTCGAGATCATCGAGAGGTTCGAGGCATCACCCGTTGGCCGCCACCTGCTGCCCCGCATGGAGGCGGTGATGCGGCAGGCCGGGCTTGATGTCGCCGCTTTCGAATTCATCTGCGATGCCGATGACAGGCCATTTGTCTATGACGTCAACACCAACACCAATTACAACAGCGACGCGGAATCGCGTGCCGGTGTCTCGGCGATGGACAGCCTGGCAGCCTATCTTCAGGCTGAGCTTGCGGCCGGGCGGCGCGACGCCGCCTAGCTCCGTCGCCGGGGGCAGGCGCCCCACGCCTATTTCCTCGCGAAATATTTCTTGAAATGCGGGCGCGCCGCGAGGTGCAGGATCAGCGAGCAGATCGCGAAGAAGGCGACGATGGCATATTCGCCGGCCGGAACGCCCGACCGGTAGAACAGGATCGCGCCGGTGACGGTCAGGATCTTCACATAGGTCTCCAGGAACTGGATCGGGTACATCTCGCGGCTGCCGGCGATCAGATGCATCACCGCGTAATAGGCGAAGGTCAGGAACACCGCGATCCGCGCTGTCTGCCAGCG
>JAYYLR010000178.1:0-11020 GCA_036143955.1 Pseudomonadota bacterium
GATATCGCGCGCACCTGCCACGGACATCCGACGCTGAACGAGGCGGTCAAGGAAGCCGCGCTCGCCGTCGATGGCCGCGCCATCCATATGTAACCCCCGCTTGTGGTGGTCAGCCGCCGCCTGTCAGTCGGCGCGCGGATGCGTTTCCCTGTGAAGCCGCAACAGATGCGCCTCGTCGACGCTGGTGTAGCGCTGCGTCGTTGACAGGCTGGCATGGCCGAGAAGTTCCTGGATCGCCCGAAGATCCGCCCCGTTACCCAGAAGGTGCGTTGCGAAGGCATGGCGAAGCGCGTGCGGCGTCACATGCGCCGGAAGGTCGAGCTCCAGACGCAGCGATTCGACAAGCCGCTGTGCCGCGCGGGCGCCAAACCGGTTGCCACGGGCGCTGACAAACAGCGGCCCGTCCGCCCCGGGATCAAGCGGACAGCTGTCGAGGTAGGCGCCCACCGCCTCGGCGACTGCCGGAAGAACCGGAACCTCGCGGATCTTGCCGCCCTTGCCGGTGATGCGGAGCCAGTCTCCAAACGGGGCCTCGCTACGGGCGAGGCTGACGGCTTCGGAGACGCGGAGCCCGCTGCCGTACAGAAGCATCAGCAGCGCAAAGTCGCGTTTCTGGCCCCATTCTGTGCCGCGGCGCCGGAAAATGGCAGCAAGAAGCGCCCTGGCATCAGCTTCCGATACCGGTTTGGGGACCGACTTCGGCGGACGTGGCGCCCGAAGCCAGCTCAGGTCGGGGACCTGCATCCTGCCACTGCGCCCGCAGAACCGGTAGAAGCCCCGCAGCGCCGATACCCGGCGTGCGATGGTGGTGCGGGCCAGCCCGCGATCCGTCATCGCCGCAAGCCAGCTGCGAAACAGGCGCCTGTCCGGCGCCATCGCGGCCTGATCGCCGAGATGTTCGAGATAGTCGTCGAGATCCGCCGCATAGGCGGCAAGCGTGTTCTCGCCATACCGCCGCTCGCTTTCAAGCCAGGCAAGCCAGGCCCGCCTGTGCTCGAAACCGGTCTGCGGCGAAACCGTCACGGCTAGAGGATGGACTGGCCGGTGCCTTCCCAGTCCGAAACGAAGGCGGCCAGACCCTTGTCGGTCAGCGGATGCTTGTAGAGCGCCGTCAGCACCTTTGGCGGAAGCGTAACGACATCGGCGCCGAGAAGGGCGGCGTCGACGACATGCTGCGTTCCGCGTACCGAGGCGACGAGAACCTGTGTCGAGAAATCATACTGGTCATATATGGTGCAGATCTCCTCGATCAGCCCCATGCCGTCCTGCCCGATGTCGTCGAGGCGTCCGACGAAGGGCGAGATGAAGGTCGCGCCGGCCTTGGCGGCAAGAAGCGCCTGGCTCGCGCCAAAACAGAGGGTGACATTGACCTGTGTTCCGGCATCGCTCAGGACGCGGCAGGTGCGGAGGCCGGCCTCGGTCAACGGTACCTTGACGGTGACGTTCGGGGCGAGCCCGGCGAGCTTGCGCCCCTCGGCAAGCATCGTTTCGAAATCGGTTGCGGCGACCTCTGCGCTGACGGGACCGTCGACCATCTCGCAGATCTCGGTGATCGTCTCGAGGATGTTGCGGCCGGCCTTGGCGATCAGCGACGGGTTGGTCGTCACGCCGTCGACGAACCCGCTGGCGATATGTGTTTCGATTTCGCTGACGTCAGCGCTGTCGAGGAAAATTTTCATGTCGAGAAATACGCTCTCCGGTGTAGGTTGAATTCGGCCGTGCCGACGCGCGGAGTGTATCGCAAGACAGGCGGCAAATCCACCTGTCGCAACAGGGCGGAGCCGTTCCGGACGTGACTATTGATTGCGAAAAAGGCCCGGGTGATGGCGAAAAAGGCCCGGGGACGGCCACCGTGCGGGTCGCCGTCGCGGTGCCGCTCGACCGTGCGTTCGACTACAGTCTTGACGGAATGGCGGAACTGCCGCGCGGCAAGATTGTCAGCGTTCCCTTCGGCCCGCGCGAGCGCCCTGGAATCGTGCTCGGTCCCGGTGGCGGCGAGGTGGCGGCGGAATCGCTGAAGCCGGTGACCGGCATCGCCCCTTTGCCGCCGCTGCCGCCAGCCTTTGTCGATTTTCTGGAGCGTGTCGCCGCCTGGACGATGGCGCCAATCGGCGCCGTGGTGAAAATGGCCCTCAGCCAGCCGCGGGCCCTTCGCCCGCCGCCGCAGCGCAAGCTCTACCGCCGGCCGGCCCAGCTCCCGGACGGCGAAAGGCTGACCGAGGCGCGTCGGCGTATTTGCGAGGTCCTTGACCTGGCTGGCGCCCTGCCGGCAGCCGAACTTCAGCGTGAAGCCGGCGTCAGTGCCGGCGTTATCACGGCGATGGCCGCCACCGGATCGCTCGAGGTTATTCTGGTCAGTGACGAGACGCCGCCGCCGGAGCCTGAAACAAGGCCGGGCCCCGCGCTGTCCGCCGACCAGACCGCCGCCGTGGCCGAGATTTCATCCAGCCTCGGATCGGGGTTCGCGCCGACACTTCTCGACGGGGTGACCGGGTCGGGAAAGACCGAAGTGTATTTCGATGTTGTCGAGCGGGTTCTGGCCGATGGTGGCCAGGTGCTTATCCTGCTTCCCGAGATCGCCCTGTCCGCAGCCTGGAAGCAGCGCTTTCGGGACCGGTTCGGCGTCCCGCCGACGGAATGGCACTCCGACGTCGCGCCAGGCCGCAAACAGCGGGCCTGGCGTCAGGTCGCAAAGGGTGAGGCGCGGGTTGTCGTCGGCGCCCGCTCGGCACTTTTCCTTCCCTTTGCGCGGCTCGGGCTGATCGTCGTCGATGAGGAGCATGAGCATGCCTACAAGCAGGAGGATCAGGTCGTCTATCATGCTCGTGACATGGCAGTGCTGCGTGCCCGTCTCGAATCCTGCCCGATCATCATGGCCAGCGCGACGCCGTCACTCGAATCATGGGTCAATGCCGGCATGGCCGGTGACCCCCCGCGTTATCGGCATGCGGTGCTACCGCGCCGGGTCGGCCGGGCATTGCTGCCTGAGATCCGTGCGGTTGATCTTCGCAAGACGCCGCCCGAGCGGGGGCGCTGGCTGGCGCCGCCTCTTGTCGAGGCCGTCACCGAGCGGCTCGAGGCTGGTGAGCAGTCGCTGCTGTTCCTGAACCGCCGTGGCTACGCGCCATTGACGCTGTGCGGCGCCTGCGGACACAAGGTTACCTGCCCGAACTGTGACAGCTGGATGGTCATCCACAGGCTTGCCGGACGGCTGAAATGCCACCATTGCGGCTATGAGACCCGACCGCGCCAGAGCTGCATCGAATGTGGCGAGGAAGACAGCATGCAGGCCTGTGGACCTGGCGTCGAGCGGCTGGCAGAGGAGGTGCTTCAACGGTTCCCGGACGCCCGTTTTGCCGTTTTCTCAAGCGACACGGTGAGCACGCCCGGAAGCGCCGAAACCTTCGTGCGATCCGTGGTCGATGGCGAGGTCGATATCATCATCGGCACGCAGATGGCGGCAAAGGGGCATCATTTCCCCAATCTGACGCTTGTCGGGATCGTCGACGCCGATCTTGGGCTTGCTGGCGGCGACCTTCGTGCCGCCGAGCGGAGTTTCCAGATGCTGGCGCAGGTGGCTGGCCGCGCCGGCCGTGCCGAGCGTCCAGGGGTGGCTTTACTGCAGACGCTGGACAGCAGCAATCCGGTGATGGAGGCGCTGCTGTCAGGCGAGCGGGATGCGTTCCTGAAGGCCGAAGCGCAGGCACGGCGCCTTGTCGGCATGCCGCCCTTCGCGCGGCTTGCGTCGGTGGTCCTGTCGGCAAGCGATCCGCAGCGGTTGCAGGTGGCGATGCAGGCCCTTGCCGCCAGCCGGCCGCACTATCAGGGTGTTGATGTCTTCGGGCCAAGCCTCGCACCGCTGGGATTCCTGCGGGGACGGCACCGCGGCCGGGCCCTCGTCAGGACCGAAAAGACAGTGGATATGCAGGCTGTTATCGCCGCCTGGATCGACAGTGTGACGCTGCCGCCGGGCGTGCGCCTCCAGGTCGACATTGATCCCTACAGCTTCCTTT
The DNA here is from genome assembly GCA_036143955.1 of Pseudomonadota bacterium. Lineage (GTDB taxonomy): Bacteria > Pseudomonadota > Alphaproteobacteria > Puniceispirillales > Puniceispirillaceae > UBA8309. Next base: position 4,014 of record JAYYLR010000178.1, read on the forward strand.
AGGGTGCCGCGCCGGGCCGTGGCTCGTCAAACGCGTCAAAACACCCAAAATACACGCCTTCGGAGCTTGCGTTTCGGGCACGGGTATGATAGCCACCACACCGGTGCAAATGAGGGCCGGATACTCCCGGTTGCCACCAGCGCCATCGTGAAAAATTCCTGATGATGAGGGCACGTCGTTGAGTTCTAGCGCTAAGGGTCTTGCCGGTCGCTATGCAGGTGCGTTGTACGCGCTTGCCGAAGACGCCGGTAAAGTCGACGCCGTGGTCGCCGACCTGACCGATCTTGCCGACATCGTGGCCGGCAATGACGAGATGAAAATGCTTGTCGGGTCGCCGGCTATTTCCTGGTCGGAGCAGACCAAGGCAGTGACGGCCATCCTCGAAAAGGGCGGTGCAGACGCGCTGACGGTCAAATTCGTCGGCACGGTCGCGTCAAACGGCCGGCTTCATGCCCTGACGAGGATCATTTCCGCCTTTCTTGCCGAACATGCCCGCCGTCGCGGACAGGTGTCGGCTGAAGTCATTTCCGCCGTCGAGCTTGACGGCGCGCGCAGGACGCGTGTCGAACAGGCCGTGGCAAAACTTGCCGGCAGTGACAAACTCTCGCTTTCCATGCGGGTGGATCCGTCGCTCATCGGTGGCCTTGTTGTCCGGATCGGGTCGCGGATGATCGACACGTCGGTCAAAACCAAACTCAACCGGCTTGAAACAGCTATGAAGGGTATAGCGTGATGGATATTCGTGCGGCTGAAATCTCAGCAATCCTGAAGGAACAGATTGCCAATTTCGGGAGCGACGCCGAGGTCGCCGAGGTCGGGCGCGTCCTGTCTGTCGGTGACGGCATTGCCCGTGTCCACGGCCTTGACGAGGTTCAGGCCGGCGAGATGGTCGAGTTCGAGGGCGGTGTCAAGGGAATGGCGCTGAATCTTGAGTCCGACAATGTCGGCATCGTGATCTTCGGCGACGACCGGGCGATCAAGGAAGGCGACGTTGTGCGCCGGACCGCGTCGATCGTTGACGCGCCTGTCGGCAAGGGCCTTCTTGGCCGCGTCGTCGACGCCCTTGGCAACCCGATTGACGGCAAGGGCCCGCTGAAAGACGTCACCCGCAACCGGGTCGAGGTAAAGGCGCCCGGCATCATGCCCCGCAAATCGGTTCATGAGCCGATGCAGACCGGCCTGAAGGCAATCGACAGCCTGATCCCGATCGGCCGCGGCCAGCGCGAGCTGATCATCGGTGACCGCCAGACCGGTAAGACCGCCATCGCGGTCGACGCCTTCATCAACCAGAAGCCTGTCAACGAGGCCGCTGGCAAGGATGACGGCAAGAAGCTGTTCTGCATCTATGTCGCCGTCGGCCAAAAGCGTTCGACCGTCGCGCAGATTGTCCGCGCTCTTGAAGAGCAGGGCGCGCTCGAATATTCGATCGTTGTCGCCGCCACCGCGTCCGACCCGGCGCCGATGCAGTTCCTGGCGCCCTACACCGCCTGCACGATGGGCGAATATTTCCGCGACAACGGCATGCACGCGCTGGTCGTCTATGACGATCTGTCGAAGCAGGCCGTCGCTTACCGCCAGATGAGCCTTCTTCTTCGCCGCCCGCCGGGCCGTGAAGCCTATCCCGGTGACGTTTTCTATCTTCACTCGCGCCTTCTCGAGCGTGCCGCGAAGATGAACGACGCCAACGGATCCGGGTCGTTGACCGCGCTTCCGGTCATCGAGACCCAGGCCGGTGACGTGTCGGCCTACATCCCGACAAACGTGATTTCGATCACCGACGGCCAGATCTTCCTTGAGACCGAGCTCTTCTACAAGGGCATCCGCCCGGCCGTGAATGTCGGCCTGTCGGTCAGCCGTGTCGGATCGGCAGCGCAGATCAAGGCGATGAAGCAGGTCGCCGGCTCGGTCAAGCTCGAGCTTGCACAGTATCGCGAGATGGCCGCCTTCGCGCAGTTCGCCTCCGATATGGATGCCTCGACACGGGCGCTTCTCGAGCGCGGCGCGCGCCTTACCGAGCTGCTGAAGCAGCCGCAATACACGCCGATGAAGGTCGAGGAGCAGGTTGCCGTCATCTTTGCCGGCGTGAACGGCTATCTCGATGGCATCGAGGTTGGTGACGTGGGCCGTTTCGAAGCCGGGCTGCTGGAAAACCTTCGCAGCGCCGCCGGTGACGTTCTGGATACGATCCGCGACGAGCAGAAACTGTCCGACGAGACCGAAGCCAAGCTGAAGGCCGCCATCGAGGCCTTTGCAAAGAGCTTCGCCTGAGGATAGTCGCCGGAGCGGACAGGTGGCGGGTAACCGCTGCCGGCTGGTACATGGAGTCTGATGCATGCCATCGTTGAAGGATCTCAAGACACGCATCAACAGCGTGAAGTCGACGCAGAAGATCACCTCGGCCATGAAGATGGTCGCGGCGGCGAAACTGCGGCGGGCTCAGGATTCGGCCGAGAAGGGCCGTCCCTACGCTGACTGCATGCAGCAGATCATCAATTCGCTTGCCGCCAAGGCCGACCCGGCCTCGGCACCGCAGCTTCTGGTCGGCAACGGTCAGGACAGGACGCATCTTCTTGTCGTGATCTCGGCCGACCGCGGCCTTTGTGGCGGCTTCAACGGCGCCATCACCCGCCAGACCCGCAACGAGGTGGCACGCCTGCGTGGTGAGGGCAAGACCGTCAAGCTTCTGATGGTCGGCCGCAAGTCGGCCGATGCGCTGCGGCGCGAGCTTGGCGACGCCTATATCGAATCGCTGGAGGGCATCCAGGGCACATCGGTGGCATTTGGCGACGCGGCATCAATTGGCGACACCGTCCGCACCGGCTTCGAGGCTGGCGAATTCGACGTCTGCACAGTCATTTTCAACAAGTTCAAATCCGCCATTTCACAGGAAGTCACGCTGAAGAAACTGATCCCGGCCGAGGTCGACGAGACCGCGCCGGCCGATGACAGCGGCGTCTCCTATGAATATGAGCCGGATGAGGAAGAATTGCTGGCGGCGGTGCTGCCGCGCAACATCTCGACCCAGATCTACAGCGCCCTGCTTGAATCCTCGGCTGCCGAACTCGCAGCTCGGATGACGGCGATGGACAACGCAACCCGCAATGCGGGCGACCTGATCGACCGCCTGACGCTGGTCTATAACCGGACCCGCCAGGCGACAATTACCAAGGAACTGATCGAAATCATCTCCGGCGCCGAAGCGGTGTAACCGGAACAAGATTTAATCGCGGAGTAAGGACACATGGCAAACAATATCGGCAAAATCAGTCAGGTCATCGGCGCCGTTGTCGATGTCGAGTTTGAAGGCCATCTGCCGGCCATTCAAAACGCCCTCGAGGTCGACAATGGCGGTCAGCGCCTTGTTCTCGAAGTCGCGCAGCATCTCGGTGAATCTGCGGTTCGCACGATCGCGATGGACTCGACCGAGGGTCTTGTCCGTGGCGCTGACGCGGCGGATACCGGCGCACCGATCACCGTTCCGGTCGGCCCGGAAACGCTTGGCCGGATCCTGAACGTGATCGGCGAGCCGGTCGATGAAGGCAAGCCTGTCAAGGCGAAGAAGAGCTACCCGATCCACCGTCCGGCTCCGGAATATGTCGACCAGTCGACCGAAGCCGAGATCCTGGTTACCGGAATCAAGGTCGTCGACCTTCTGGCGCCATACGCAAAGGGCGGCAAGATCGGCCTGTTCGGTGGTGCCGGCGTCGGCAAGACCGTCCTGATCATGGAACTCATCAACAACGTTGCGAAGGCGCATGGCGGTTATTCGGTATTCGCCGGTGTTGGCGAGCGGACACGCGAGGGCAACGACCTCTATCACGAGATGGTCGAATCGGGCGTTATCAAGACCGACGGCGAAGGATCGAAGGCAGCGCTTGTATACGGCCAGATGAACGAGCCGCCGGGCGCCCGCTCGCGTGTTGCGCTGACCGGCCTGACACTTGCCGAATATTTCCGTGACGAGGAAGGCCAGGACGTTCTGTTCTTCGTCGACAACATCTTCCGTTTCACGCAGGCGGGTTCGGAAGTGTCGGCCCTTCTCGGCCGCATTCCTTCGGCCGTTGGATACCAGCCGACACTGGCGACCGACATGGGCGCGCTTCAGGAGCGCATCACCACCACCACCAAGGGTTCGATCACCTCGGTCCAGGCCATCTATGTCCCGGCCGACGACCTGACCGACCCGGCACCGGCGACCTCGTTCGCGCACCTTGACGCAACGACCGTTCTGTCGCGCCAGATTGCCGAGCTCGGCATCTACCCGGCCGTGGACCCGCTCGATTCCTCGTCGCGGATGCTCGACCCGCGGATCGTTGGCGAACGCCATTACGAGATTGCGCGTAACGTCCAGGAAGTGCTGCAGCAGTACAAGTCGCTGCAGGACATCATCGCCATCCTCGGCATGGACGAACTTTCGGAAGAGGACAAGCTTGTCGTGGCGCGCGCGCGGAAGATCCAGCGCTTCCTCTCGCAGCCGTTCCACGTTGCCGAGGTCTTCACCGGATCGCCGGGCAAGCTGGTCGGTCTCGAGGATACGATCGAGGGCTTCTCGGGAATCATCAATGGTGATTACGACCATCTTCCGGAGGCAGCCTTCTACATGGTCGGCACCATCGAAGAGGCCGTCGAGAAAGGCAAGAAGCTGATGCAGGAGGCCGCGTAAGCGGCCCCAGCGCAAGAGGAGACCGGCGCAATGGCGGAAACCACGCAACTCGAGCTTGTGACACCGGCCGACATCATGGTCCAGAAGCCGGCACAGATGGTCGTCGCGCCTGGCGTCGAAGGGCTGTTTGGCGTGCTTCCGCGGCACGCGCCGCTGCTGTCGGACCTCGTGCGCGGGATCGTCGAGGTTCATGAAAACGGCAAGGTGGTCAACAGGTTCATGATTGATGGCGGCCTTGCCGATGTATCTGGCGAGGCTGTGACGATCCTGACCGAGCGCGCTGAAGACCTCGACCAGGCCAATCGTGATGACATCAAGTCTCGCGCGGATGCCGCGAGCGGCGCCGAGGCCGACTTCCTGAAGGCGGTTCTTGAAGCGCTCTGAGGCTGCGAAGTCACATGAAGATATGAATGGCCCGGCGACATCGCCGGGCTTTTTTTGTCAGCTGGCCCGGCCGTCGATCAGGCTGGAGAAGGAGTCCATGAGCGCGCTGTAGACCTCCCGTTTGAACGGGACAGCGAGCTGGACAAGTGCGCGGGGTTCGACCCACCGCCATTCGCAGAATTCAGGCTCGGCGGTATCGATATTGATGTCTGCATCGGTTCCTGTGAAGCGAAGCGCCACCCAGCGCTGCTTCTGGCCACGATACTTCCCGTGCCAGAGCCGGTCTGAAAGTGGCTGCGGAATATCATAATGCAGCCATTCCTCATGTTCGCGAAGAAGCTCGGCCTTGTTGGTGCCGATTTCCTCCTCCATCTCGCGAAGACAGGCTTCGATCACCGATTCGCCATGGTCGATACCGCCCTGCGGCATCTGCCATGCCTCGGCGCGGTTGTCGATCCGGCGACCGGCAAAAAGAAGATTGGCCTCGTTCAGAAGGAAGATGCCGACACAGGGCCGGTAGCCGCGTTCGTCATAGGGAATGTCTGTCATGATTCGGGTTTCAGCGCACCGAACACCGCCACGCCGCGGATCAGGTCGAGCGCCCGCGCCAGCTGGTAGTCAATCTTCGACTGGTCGACGGGCTCGGCGGGCGTCTCGTCCCCTGCTTCGCCGTCGGCATCTCCGCCATCAGCCGCGTCCTCGCCCTCACTGCCGTCGAGAGCGCCCTTGAGGTCCTCCTCGCGCACAACGCCGCCTTCAACGGCTTCGATCCGCGCCAGTTCCACCTCGATGTCGGGAACGATGCCGCGTCCCTGGATCGAGACACCCGATGGCGTGTAATAGCGCGCCGTCGTCAGCCGGATCGCCGAGGTGTTTGATATGGGGATCACCGACTGGACCGAACCCTTGCCGAAGGAACGGGTGCCGAGGATAACCGCCCGCTTGTGGTCTTTCAGGGCCCCGGCGACGATTTCCGAAGCAGAGGCCGACCCTGAGTTGATCAGGATGACCATCGGAAGGCCGCGGGCGATGTCGCCCGCCTTCGCGTAGACGTGCGAGCCGCCGTCAGTGTCACGTCCGCGGGTCGAAACGATTTCACCTTCCTCAAGGAAGGCGTCGGAAACAGAAACGGCCTCGGTCAGAAGGCCGCCCGGGTTGTTGCGAAGATCAAGAACAATGCCCTTCAGCGCGTCGCCTTCCTCGCGGAAGAAATCATCAACAGCGTCCATGAGGCCCGGCGTAGTCTGTTCGGAGAAGGTGGTGATCCTGACATAGCCGATGCCGTCGAAAATCTTCGAACGGACAGAACGGATCTTGATGAAGTCGCGGACGATGGTGACGTCGAACGGCTCCTGTTGGCCGCGCTGGACCTTGACGACGACCTTCGAGCCGACCGGACCGCGCAGCTTTTCAACCGCTTCCGAAAGCTGCAGCCCGATGATCGACACGTCGTCAACGGCAATCAGATAGTCTTCCGGCTGCAGCCCGGCGCCGGCTGCCGGTGTGTCGTCAATCGGTGAGACGACCTTTACCATCCCCTGTTCCATGGTGATTTCGACGCCAAGACCGCCGAAACGCCCCTTTGTCTGTTCCTGCATTTCCGAGAAATTTTCGGTGTTGAGGAAGGAGGAATGCGGATCAAGCGAGGTTAGCATGCCGGTGATGGCGGCTTCGATCAGGTCGCGGTCTTCGATCTCGTCGACATAGCTTTCGCGCACGCGCTGGAAAATGTCACCGAAAAGCCCAAGCTGCCTGTAGGTATCCTCCTTGGTGGAGGACTGCGCCGTTGTCAGGGTCGGAATGAACATGCCCGCCGCGAACAGGGTGGCGCAGAACAGTGCCACATGCCACAGGCGGACGCGGTTGAACTGCGTCCATTTATCCATCTCACTCCGCTCCTTCAGGGCTGGAAAGCCAACAGAGCTAATGTAATGGTCAATTCAGCTTTTGCAACGCCGGG
>JAYYLR010000179.1:0-4791 GCA_036143955.1 Pseudomonadota bacterium
CCTGGCAGGCGCGAAGGACGCGCAGGGCCACGTCGCCCCGGTTCGCTATGAGAATCTTCTTGAACATCACTCGATGACGACCAGCACTTCGCCGAATTCCACCGGCTGCGCGTTCTGAACGAGAATCTGGGTAATCTTGCCGTCGGCCGGGGCGGTGATCGGGTTCATCACCTTCATCGCCTCGACGATGAGGATTGTCTGCCCCTTCTTCACGCTGTCGCCGACTTCGATGAAGGAGGGCGCGTCGGGCTCCGGCGCCACATAGACGGTGCCGACCATCGGCGAGGTTACCGCGCCGGGGTGTGAGGCGGCGTCGGCAGCTGCGGCAGGAGCAGCGTCGCTCGCCGGGGCAGGTGCCGCCGTTGCCGGCGCCACAGGTGCTGCGGCCACGGGCGCCACGGCGGCCACCGGTGCGGCGCTGCCGGCAACGCGCGAGAGCCTTACCGACATGTTTCCGTTTTCGAATTCGAGCTCGGCAAGGCCGGCGTCATCAAGGATGTCTGCCAGCGCCTTCACGATTGCGGTATCGCCCGCGTCCTGCGCCTTCGGGGCTTTGGCCATTTACTTGGACTCCCTTGCCATATCTAGAATGCCCTTGATCGCCATGACATAGGACATGGGACCGAAACCGAGAACCACGCCGTCGACGACCGCTGATATCATCGAATGATGACGGAATGACTCGCGCTTGTGAATATTCGACAGGTGCACCTCGATCTTGCGTCCGGCAAACAGCGCCAGCGCATCGCGAAGCGGCACCGAGCAATGCGTCAGCCCGGCGGCGTTGATGACGATCCAGTCGACCTTGCCAGATGCCTGCTGGATCGCCGATACGATGTCCGCCTCGCCGTTGCTGTGTATCCATTCAAGGCTGGCGCCTTCGGCCTCACAGACGGCCCGGCAGCGCGCTTCCATGTCGGCAAGCGTATCGGCACCATAGATTTCCGGCTCGCGCGTGCCGAGCATGTTAAGGTTCGGCCCGTTGATTGCCAGTATCGTTACCATCTCTGTCACTCCAGAACCTGCGTGCGTTGGTTTGTCCGCGTCAGCCGTTGGACGCACGCTCCGCCGCGATTATGTCGCGCATCTGTTCGAGGCTGATCGCCCCCGGGATCACCTGCGAGCCGATTACGAGCCCGGGTGTTCCCGAAATTTCGAGCTGTGTTGCCGCCATGCGCGTGCGCTCGATGATTGCCGCGACTTCCGGGCTTTTCATGTCGGCCTGAAGCCTGTCGAGATCGGCACCGGCGGAGCGGGCGGCGTCAAGGATGCTGTCCATGGAAATCGCACCGCGTGCCGTCATCATGGCGCCGTGGAAGGCCGGGAACACATCCTGTGCCTGCGCGGCAATGCCGGCCTGTGCCGCAAGGACCGAGGACTGGCTGAGGATCGGAAATTCCTTGATGACAACCTTGATGTCACCATCGGACGCGATCAGGTCCTGCAAAGGCTGGAAGACACGCTTGCAGTAGCCGCAATTGTAATCGCTGAATTCATAGATGACCATCGACGCGTCGGGATTGCCGAGGAACGGGTCGCCGGCGTCGTCTCGCAGAATGGCCATGGCCTGGAGCTGGCGCTCCGCCGCCTCGCGCTCGGCAAGGCCGACGAGAGCTTCCCGGACCACTTCCGGGTTGGCGAGAATATAGGCCTCGAACATCTTGTTCAGCGCCTCGCGGTCTAGGTCGCTAATGTCCGCCGCCGTCGGAAAGACGGTTGCCGCCATGATGAGTAGGGCCGCCGAAAGGCGGGTCGCAAGCATCCGGAAAAGGCGTATCATTGCGGAACGGCTCCTGATCAAAATTCGCGGCAACATATACCAACCGCTGGCTGCTTTGCCTAGCACCATCGAGTCACCACCTACTGCCGGTCCTGGCTGTAGCGGAAGACGATGTCGCTTGCCCGGCTGCGCAGCACCTGATCAGCCGTCTCCATTTTCAGGACACGGCGCGCCAGCGTCGCGGCGCGGGTGCCGTCACCAAGAAGGATGGCTTCGTCGGCAAGGGCGAGATCGGCCTCTGCGATTCGTCCTGACCTGCCGAGCGCAATGCCGTATTGCCTGTGAACGAAAGCCCACTCGCCCTCAAACGCCCGCGCAGCTTCGAGGACGGCGACAGCCTCCTCGAGATCCGCCGGTCCCCCGCTGGCAATCAGCGCCCGTCCGAGATTGATCTGGATCAGGGCGCTGCCGGGGCGCAGCTCAAGGGCGGTGCGGTAGGCATTGGCGGCGTCCGTCGGCCGGGCCATCGCGAACAGGACATCGCCGCGGAACTCGTGAAAATAGGGATCTTCGGGATGCCGGGCGACAAGCTCATCCAGACGGTCGGCGGCATTGTTCAGGTCGCCACGCCGAAATTCGGCGATGGCCTTCATGTAGATTGCGATCGATCCGTCAGGTGCGATGTCGTCAGCGATGGCGTGAACGCGCTGCGGGCTCTCCGTCCAGGCGATGATCTTGGCCCTGATGCGCTCGAAAAGCTTTGTGACAGCCGCCGGTGCGGGGGTGTCGCTATGAGGCGACATGTTGAGATGGTCCTGAAATGTCTGCAGCCTGTCCGCGGCGCCGGGGTGGGTCGAGTAGTAGGTTGACTGGCGGCTTTCCGGGATGCTGCGCTGGCGGGCCATCCGCTGCATCAGGTCGCGAAGCCCGACAGCCGACATGCCGGTATCCTCGAGCAGCCGAAGGCTGATCTCGTCGGCGATGGATTCGGCGCGGCGGCGCGAGGCAAGATAGCCGCGTGTCGCCTGATCGTTGCCGCCGATCAGAACGCCGGCCGCCGCCCCTCCCTGTCCGCTTGCGGCAACGGCGATGGCGGCGGCAGTGGCCAGCGCGGCGGCGCCACTTGCCTGTTTCAGCTCATCATCGGTCCGCTGGACGTGGCCTTCCTTGATATGGCCGAGTTCATGCGCCATAACGCCGATCACCTCAAGCTCCGAGGATGCCTCGATCAGAAGGCCGCTATGCATGAAGATCATGCGTTTGGCGGCCACAAATGCATTATATTCCTGATTCAGGATCACCCGCATGTCGATGCTTCCGGGGGCATAGCCGGCGGCCTGTTCAAGGGGTGCCAGCATGGCCACGAGGCCAGCCTCGATTTCGGTGTCGCGGATCATCGACGCCGAAGCGAGGGTCGCAAGACACAGGACAGCCGCCGTCACCGCCGCGGCAAGAATCCCGCGAAGCGCGTTCAGTCGATTTCCGGGGCTGGCACCAGTCATTTTGGTTCCGTTCCTGCAGTCGGGTCGGGTGTATAGTCGCACATATGTGGCGCTTTCAGGGCATATCTGATATCACGCTCGCGTGATGCGACACCAGATTGGAATCTTTCCATGCCCCTGAAAACGACGTCGACGAATGATGTTCCCGCTTTCCTCGCCATGGCTGTGATGAACGAGTCGGCGAAGCTTGAGGCGGCGGGCGCGGATGTCGTTCATCTCGAAGTCGGCCAGCCCTCGACCCCGCCGCCGCCAGCGGTGAACGAGGCGCTGTCACGCGCCCTGGTGCAGACGGCGACGCATGGCTATTCGGTTGCCTTCGGTGAACGACCGCTTCGCCGCCGCATCGCCGAGCATTATCAGGATTTCTATGGCGTCAGGGCGGATGCGGACAGGATTGCGGTAACGCCGGGATCCTCGCTCGGCTTCGCGCTGGCCTTCCTTGCGGCCTTTGACCGTGGTGACCGGATCGCGCTTGCCACACCCGGTTATCCGGCCTATCGCAACCTGATGCTGGCGCTGGGCCTGCAGCCGGTGGCGATGCCGGCACGCGCAGCCCAGAACTGGCTTCCGGATCTTGAGTCCCTGGGAGCGGACGGCGCGCCGCTTCCGGACGGCATCCTTCTTGCCAGCCCGGCAAATCCGACTGGCGTCGTAATGTCCGACAACGAGGTCAGGAAAGTCTGCGAATGGTGCCACCGCAACGGTGTCCGCCTGATCATGGACGAGATCTATCATGGCCTGACCTTTGATACGCGGCCGGCGACGGCGCTGGCCTACAGCGACAGCGTGATCGTGGTGAATTCATTTTCGAAATTCTTCTGCATGACGGGCTGGCGGGTCGGCTGGGCGATCTTTCCCGACGACATGATGGCGACCGTGGAGCGGCTGGCGCAGAACATGTATATCGGGCCGCCGCGACCGATGCAGGCCGGCGCGATCGCGGCCTTCGACGACTATGATCTTCTCAACAGCCATGTCGAACGCTACCGCGAGAACCGTGACATCCTGATCAATGGCCTGCCGGCCGAGTTTCTCGGTGACCTCGCCCCGTCTGACGGCGCGTTCTATCTTTATGCCGACATCAGCAGTCTCGGCATGAAAACACCTGATTCGACAGCGCTTGCCGAGGCGATGCTACGCGAGGCGAATGTGGCCTGCACGCCCGGAGTCGATTTCGACCAGGAGCAGGGCCATCTCCATATGAGGCTGTCCTTTGCCGGAAGCACGGAGGCGATGAAAGAAGCCAGCCGCCGTCTGAACGACTGGCTTCCAAGATTTCTGGCTTCCAGCTGAGCTGGCGGGCCGTCCTCAGCCGCGGTTCCACCACCCAGTCCGGCGGGTTGACGGATCGCTCTGCCCGACCTCAATCACATCCTGAGGCGCGGAGCTGATCGGCGCGCGGTCGGCATCGGCGTCGGCTGCCGGTTCCGGTGTTTCGGCAGCTTCAGGTGCTTTCTTGGCTGCCTTCTTCGTGCCTTTGGCGGCAGCCTTCTTCGCGGCTTTCTTCTTCACCGTTCCGGCCGATTTGGCAGCTTTCTTGCGGGTTTTCTTGGCTGCAGGTTCGGAGTC
>JAYYLR010000180.1:0-10173 GCA_036143955.1 Pseudomonadota bacterium
GTCGCGCCGCGAAGCTTGAAGGATCCCGTGTGCTGCAGGTTCTCGCATTTCACCAACAGCCGGAACCCAAGCCGGTCATTCAACCGGGGCGATTCCAGCAATGGCGTCCTGATCGTGTGCGGCGCGATACGCCGTGCCGCCGACCGGATGTTGTCAATGGTCACGGCAAGGTTCGAAGTCTGATCGTTCATGGGTGCGTGTCCGGTTGCTGGCTGTTGACGGAAGAGGTCGTGCCGGAAAACGGTAACGCAGCCTTGGTGCCGGTCGCAAGCCATGGGTTCGCCGTCAGAGCAAGCCGCGGCGCATGACGTCAGGACAGGTTGAAAGCGGCTTGTCATCATGCGGTGGCAGGCCTATTTTGAGGCGCTCATGTTTTGAAACGGTCGGATGACCGGCCAGAAATCGGGATGCCCCATGCCGCAAGACACTGCCACATCGCCTTTCAACGGGTCCTATACCGCCCTGATCACGCCGTTCAGCAACGGCAAGGTGGATGAGGCTGCGTTCCGCAAACTTGTTGATTTTCAGATCGAGAACGGCACGCACGGACTGGTGCCTGTCGGCACGACTGGTGAATCTCCGACCCTGTCGCACGAAGAGCACGACCGTGTCGTCGAGATGTGCATCGAACAGGCGGCCGGCCGCGTTCCGGTGATCGCCGGAGCCGGATCGAACAGCACGGCGGAAGCCGTCCGTCTCGCGAAACACGCCGCCGCCGCGGGCGCGGACGGTGTGCTGATCGTCAGTCCCTATTACACCACGCCGACGCAGGACGGCCTCTACAGGCATTTCACGGCGGTGGCGCAGGCTGTTGACGTGGCGGTGATCGTCTATGACATCCCGGGGCGCTCCATTGTCCGGGTCAATGACGACACCCTGGCGCGCATGGCGGCCGATTACCCGAATATCGCAGGCATCAAGGATGCAACCACCGATGTCGGCCGTCCACCGCGCATCACGAACGCGCTCGGCGGCGGTTTTGCCCAGCTTTCCGGAGAGGATGCCACGACGCTTCCCTATCTTGCCGGAGGCGGGCATGGCGCCATCTCGGTCACCTCGAATATTGCACCGCGGCAAATGGCCGATATGCACAATGCCTGGCAGGCAAGCGATGTCGCGACGGCGCAGCAGATCAATAACCGCATGATCGAGGTCCATGACGCGATGTTCTGCGAGGCAAGCCCCGGGCCGGTAAAATATGCGGCGGAACTCCTCGGGATCTGCAGTTCCGAAACGAGGCTGCCGCTTTGTGAAATTGCCGATGCCAGCAAGGCGCGCGTCGAGTCAGCGCTTCGCGGCGCCGGCCTTATGAACTAGCCTGCGGCAACCCAGGCCGAACCGATTGGCGCCGTCCCGCAGGATTGGCGGGACGAACGCGCCCCACTGGCAGGAACAGACCCATGTCCAAGGGACATATCACCACCGGCAGAGTGGCGGAGAACCGCCGTGCAAGGCACGAGTACGAGATCGAGGACACGATCGAGACCGGGCTGATCCTGCGCGGAAGCGAGGTGAAATCGCTGCGGACAGGCCGGGCCAGCATCGCCGAGAGCTATGCCGGCGAGGACACCGGGCGCCTGATGCTGTTCAACGCCAACATCCCGATCTACGAACCGGCACGCGAGAATCACGAGCCGCGCCGCCCGCGCGAGCTTCTGGTGAAGGCGCGCGAGCGAAACAAGCTGCTCGGCCTGATCCGCCGCGAGGGCATGACGCTGGTCCCGCTGGTCCTCTATTTCAACGACCGCGGCGTGGCCAAGATCCAGATCGGCCTTGCCAAGGGGCGCCGCAAGCAGGACAAGCGCCAGGCGGCGAAGGATCGCGACTGGGGCCGCGAGAAGGCCCGCCTTCTTCGCAACAAGGGCTAGCCGCCGGCCTCCGGCGCCCCGGTGATGATCTCGAAAATTTTGGCGAACATGGCGTCTGTCAGACGTCCGGTCTGCGTGTTGTAGCGTGAACAGTGGTAGGAACTGACGAGGCTGAGCCGACGGTGACCGGAAAGGACGGCCCGGTGCGCCGCATGCCCGAACGGGGCGTCGCGGCGTGCAACATCAAGGCAGCGTAGCGTCGCGTCATGGGCAAGTCGACCCAGCGTCAGGATTGTTTCCAGATGCGGCATGGCGGCAATCTCGGCCGCAAGGAAGGGGCGGCAGGCGTTAACTTCGGCCGCCACGGGCTTGTTCTCCGGCGGCAGGCATCGCACCGCGTTGGTGATCCGCACGCCGCGAAGCCCGATGTCGTCATGCCCGTCCTCGTGATAGGTGCCGTCGGCGAGGCCGAAGCGTGCCAGCATGGCAAACAGATATCCGCCGGCGGCATCGCCGGTGAACGGGCGCCCGGTCCTGTTGGCGCCGCGAAGACCTGGCGCAAGTCCCACGATCAGGAGACGGGCGTCTAGCCCGCCAAGCGACGGCACGGGCGCGTTGAACCAGTCGGGATGATCCGCGCGGCAATGGTTGCGAAGCGTGACCAGTCTTGGACACAGGGCGCAATCGGCTGGCGGCGGCGAAAACCCGGACAAGGCGGATCAGCCGTTCTGTGCTTCCGCCGGGTCTGCCGTCGCGCGGGGCGGGCGCGTTATATGCTCGCGAAGGTCTTCCATTTCGATGAACTCGTCGGCCATGCGGCGCAGCGCGTCCGCCGCCATCGGCGGCGAGGTCCTTGTCGTCGAGACAACGGACACCCTCACACCGATGCCCTGAACATCTTCCAGAAGGCGGCAGAAGTCGCCATCGCCGGAGAACAGGATGGCATGTTCGATCTGCGGCGCGAGGCGCAGCATGTCGAGGGCGATTTCCATGTCCATGTTGCCCTTGATGCGGCGCTTGCCCGTCTCCGGGTCGGTGAATTCACGCGTCAGCTTGCTGACGACGGAATAGCCATTGTAATCAAGCCAGTCGATCAGCGGTCGCAGCGGCGAATATTCCTGATCTTCCGGAAGAGCGGTGTAATAATAGGCGCGGATCAGATGTGCATTCTGCGCGAAATAGGCCCGCATCCGCGCATAATCGATATCCATGCCGAGTGTTCTGGCCGCAGCGTAGAAATTCGATCCGTCGATAAAGAGGACAGTCTTTTCCCTGATGGCATTATCATTCATTCTAAACAATCCTTGAGAAATGAAAAAAAATAAATAAAACAGTCAAGTAAGGTTTTTGAAGGCAGGTGTGTGCGAGGCGGGAAATTGGGTCGCCATCGATGTCAAACGGGTCAATCTTTCTTTCCCGATCAAGATTAATCAGTTTTGGCAAAATGTAAAGTTGGCGCGCTCTTTCTTGAATTTTGCAGGTCTAAGTTTGCAGAACGCAAATCTCGGCCGAGATGGCGGGTGAGGGTTGAGTGATGACGGCTATATTGATTGGGATCGGCGCTAATCTCGCACCTGACGGCTACACAACGCCGAGACAGGGGTGCGAAGCGGCCATCGCCTGCCTGCCCGGCAGGGACATTGCCGTCACAGCGATTTCAACCTGGTACGAGACGGCGCCGGTGCCGGTTTCGGACCAGCCCTGGTTCAACAATGCGGTCATTGCCGCTGAAACGGCGCTCCCGGCCGAAGAGGCGCTCGCAGCGCTGCATGAGATCGAAGCGCGTTTTGGGCGCGTGAGGACTGTTCGGAACGCTGCCCGTGTTCTTGACCTCGATCTGCTGGATTACGGCCGCCAGTGTCATGACGGCGAGAGGCTGACCATACCGCATCCGCGGCTTCACGAGCGGGCGTTTGTTCTGCTGCCGCTGCGCGATGTCGCGCCGGATTATGTGCACCCCGGTTCCAACATCCATATCGACGGGCTGATTTCACGGCTGCCGCCGGACCAGATGATCAGGCCGCTCGGACCTGACGGTCCCGGCAAGGCGGCAGGCTGAGGTTCGACTTGCACAGCGGGCGGATTTGCGTTACACCCACGGCCCGTTTCGAAACAACGACCTGAGCCGAACGGTCTGGCGGCGTGACCCGCGCCGCCGATAAAGGCTTGGACATGACCAGCGGAGAGCATCATGGCACGCGTTACCGTCGAAGACTGTATCGAGAAAATCCCCAACAGGTTTGATCTGGTTTTGACAGCCGCACAGCGGGCTCGTGGCATAATGAAGGGCGATCTTCCGACGCTTGACCGTGACAATGACAAGAACCCGGTCATCGCACTTCGTGAAATCGCCGCCGAGTCGGTCGATGTCGGCAACCTTAATGACGACATCGTGAAAAAGCTACAGCGCCTCTCCGCTCAGGAAGAGCCGGAACTCCTCTCTGAAGATCAGGCGCCGGTCGATGTCGACCTTTCGGAAATGATCGGTGATTACAGTGAGGCCGAAGGTGCCGAGGCGGGGATGCATGTTGGCACGGTCGGCGATGCCGAGCCGGGCTTTGAGGATGTTGACCTGTCGCAGATGACGGGCGAAGATTAAGCCTCGATACGGCATCGCGCCACAGGCGCTGGGCCGCATAGATATCTGTCGGCTTGATGATGATCGGAACGGCTGATCCAATTATAGAAAAGATGCGCGCGTATCACACGTCGGTGGACGCCGATCGCCTGGCGCGTGCTTTCGATTTCGGGCGCGTAGCGCATGACGGCCAGACGCGTGCCTCCGGCGAACCCTATTTCACACATCCGATTGCGGTGGCCAACATCCTCGCCGACATGCGGCTTGACGAGGAAAGCATCATCACGGCGCTTCTTCACGATACCGTCGAAGATTGCGATGTGACCCTCGACACTCTCGACAGCGAGTTCGGCGGTGACGTCGCGCAGCTTGTCGACGGCGTTACAAAGCTCAGCAGGCTGGCCATCAAGACCCTGCCGAGCAGTGCGCAGGCGGAGAATTTCAGAAAGCTTCTCCTTGCGATGAGCGAGGATGTCCGCGTTCTGCTGGTGAAGCTGGCGGATCGCACCCACAACATGCGCACGCTCTCCTTCATCCCGAAACCGGAAAAGCAGATCCGGATCGCACGCGAGACGATGGACATCTACGCGCCGCTTGCCGAACGTATAGGCCTTACGCAGATCCAGAACGAGCTCGAGGAAAGTGCCTTTGAGGTGCTTCACGGCGAGATGCGGCAGAGCATTCTGACAAGGCTCGAATTCCTCACCTCGGAAGCGAAGATCACAATCCCGACGATCTCGGTCGAGCTTGAGGCGACGCTTGAGCGCATCGGCATTGAGTGCAGTGTTACAGGCAGGCTGAAGTCACCCTATTCGATCTGGCGCAAAATGCAGAACAAGGCCGTGACGATGGAGCAGCTGGCCGACATCGTCGCCTTCCGCATCCTGGTTCCGTCTTCCGAGGACTGCTATCGCGCGCTTGGCCAGCTACATCAGAATTATCCGACCGTCATGGGACGGTTCAAAGACTATATCTCGACGCCGAAACGAAACGGCTACCAGTCGCTTCACACCGGTCTTCTCGGCCCGCAGAACCATCGGATTGAGGTTCAGATCCGAACCCCGGACATGCATCGTGTCGCCGAGCATGGTGTCGCGGCGCACTGGCAGTACAAGGATGGGCAGCTCGGCGGGCCCGGCCGCAAGTTCAAGTGGGTGCAGGAGCTTGTCGGCCTTCTCGACGAGGAGGCTGGTGCCGACGAGTTCCTGGAACACACCAAGATGGACCTGTATCGCGATCAGGTTTTCTGCTTCACCCCGCGGGGCGATCTGATCGCTCTTCCACGCGGGGCTACGGCGGTGGATTTTGCCTATGCCGTTCATACGCAGATCGGTGAAACCTGCGTCGGCGTTCGCATCAACGGCAAGACACGCCAACTGGCGACTGAACTGCAGAACGGGGATCAGATCGAGATCCAGACGGCAAGCCAGGCCAAGCCGCGCGCCGAATGGGAAAGTTTCGTCAAGACAGGCCGGGCGAAATCGGCGATCAGACGATTTCACCGCGCGCAGCGCGTTACCGAATTCAGCCGCATCGGGCGCGCGCTGATCGAGAAGACATTCCGCAAATATGACCGTCCCTTCCGCAGCCGTGCGCTTGAACAGGTCCTGTCGGCGTTCGGCGTAACCCGTGTCGAGGAGGTTTTCGCGCTGGTTGGTGAGGACAGGCTGTCCCCGCTTCGTGTGTTGGAGCGTCTTCACCCCGATGTTGTCGTCGAGGAATCAGGTGGCCGGGGTGACAGGAAGCGCGACTGGGAACGTCATCCGAAGCTGAAGATCGATGGCGACGATGCCGGAACGGCGGTCACGATCGCCAGATGCTGCCATCCGTTGCCGGGCGAGGCCATCGTCGGAATCTTCACGACCGGCAAGGGCATCACGGTTCACAAGGTTGGTTGTTCGACTCTCAGCAAGTTTTCTGACGCGCCGGAACTCTGGCTCGACGTGTCATGGGAAAAGGACAGTCTTCGCCGGGTCAGCGGGCGCCTCAACACGGTGCTCACGAACGAGCCGGGGTCACTGGCTTCGCTTGCCACGGTGATCAGCCAGCAGGGCGGCAACATTTCCAATATTCATCTGACGGACCGGAGCCCGGACTTTTTCCGCTTCGAGTTGGATCTCGAGGTTAATGATGTCGAACATATGCGCGCCATCATTGCGGTTCTGCAGGCAAACAAATATGTTGAGAGCGTGGAGCGGGCGAACAGCACCTAGCGCCACCGGTATTTCATCCATGACCATCGCGTAATGTACGCTGTGGCCAGTCCAGCCAATCGGGCCAATCAGTCGAGGTGTTCGATGTTCAAGCGCCGCCGTGCCCAGTCACGCATGGATCGTATTCGCAGCGTCGTCTGGCCTGACCGCGGTTTCGGACGCCTGTTCTCATACATTCTCCAGCGGGTCAGACGCATGCCGGGATCGACACTGTCGATCGCCGTCGGCGCTGCCTGGGGGATCTCCGTGTCCTTCACGCCGTTTCTGGGGCTTCATCTTCTGGTCGGCATATTCATGGCCTATCTGACCCGTGGCAACCTTCTCGCTTGTCTTTTCGGCACCTTTGTCGGGAACCCCTGGACCTTTCCGCTGTTCTTCTATCTCGATTACCGTCTCGGCGCCTTCATCATCACCGAATTCGGCGGCACGGTGAAGTCGTTCGGCGATACGCTTCCATCCTTCATGTCGGCATTTATCGCCGATCCGGCCGCGCTGATCGGCGCGCTGTTCCTGCCGATCATCGTCGGCTGCCTGATCCTCGGCACGATTGCCTGGTTTGCCGGCTTCGGATTTACCTACTGGGCTGTCGACGGCTGGCGTCGGCACCGCAGCAAGCGGTTGGCGGCAGCGCGGCTGCGGCGAGCCGGCCTGAGACCGGAAAATGACAATCTGGCCGACATAGTCGCCGCTGACCGGGACGCCTCGGAAAAGGAAACCAACCAATGACGAATTCCGACCTGCGGCTCGGCGTGAATATTGATCACGTCGCGACGGTGCGCAACGCGCGCGGCGGCAGCCATCCCGACCCGGTGCGTGCGGCGCTTGCGGCCGAGGCGGCGGGCGCTGACGGGATCACCGCGCATCTTCGCGAGGACAGGCGCCATATCCGCGATGCCGACATCTTCGCCCTCAAAAAGGCGATTGGGGTGCCGCTCAATTTCGAAATGGCGGCGACCGACGAGATGGTTTCCATCGCCTGCGAGGTGATGCCCAATGCCGCCTGCATTGTTCCCGAACGTCGCGAGGAAATCACGACCGAGGGCGGGCTTGCTGTTGCCGGTCGGGAAGCCGATCTCGAGCCGTTGTTCTCGCGCATCAAGACATCCGGTATCCGGCTTTCGCTGTTCATCGAGGCAAGCGAGGCGGAAATCCGTGCGGCGGCCGCCCTTGGTGCCGATATCGTCGAGCTCCACACTGGCCGGTACTGTCATGACGAAGGCGCGCGCGAGTCCGAGCTTGCCCGCATTGTGGCTGCGGCGGAACTGGCTGACTCCCTTGGGCTCGAATGTCATGCCGGTCACGGTCTTGATTACGAAACCGTGGCGCCGGTCGCGGCCATTCCGCAGATGCGGGAATTGAACATCGGCCATTTCCTGATGGGCGAGAGCCTGTTCGTCGGTCTCGACGCCGCAATCGCGCGGATGCGCGACCTCATGGACAGGGCCCGCAACCCGTGATCCTCGGCGTTGGCACGGACATCGTCGATGAGCGCCGAATCCGGCGATCGCTCGACCGGTTTGGCGACAGGTTCGTGACCCGGATATTCACCACTGCCGAGCGAAACGCGGCACAGAAACGTGGACAGACGACACTTTATTTTGCCAAGCGGTTTGCCGCCAAGGAAGCCATTTACAAGGCGCTGACTGGCGCTGGCGTGGCCGGTATGGGCTGGCAGGATGCCGAGATCACCAATACCGAAAACGGCGCGCCGCAGGTCACGCTGACAGGACGGTGCAAAACGGCGCTTGAGAGGCTTACACCCGAGGGGTATAACCCGGCCATCAACCTGTCGTTGAGCGATGAGCCGCCATTTGCGATGGCTTTCGTGGTAATTTCGGCAAACGCGCCGTGGGGCGCGACGGGAGAAGGGGCCGTTCTGGGCGAATGAAAACGAAGAAGAAGGACAAGAATTTCGAGCCTTTTCGGACAATCATCATCGCCGGTGCGCTGGCGCTGACCTTCCGGTCTTTCCTGTTCGAGCCTTTCAACATTCCGTCCGGTTCCATGATCCCGACCCTGAAGGTCGGCGACTATCTTTTCGTCTCCAAATTCTCCTACGGCTATTCCCGCTACTCCTTCCCCTTTGGCATCATTCCGTTCAGCGGGCGTGTGGCGGCCTCCGACCCCGCACGCGGTGACGTTGTCGTCTTCCGCCAGCCGAAGAATGAATCGGTCGCCTTCATCAAGCGGGTTGTCGGTCTGCCGGGTGACGAGATCGCGGTACGCCGTGGTATTCTTCACATAAACGGCCAGCCGGTGACCCGCCGTCACAGCGAAGAGGGGACGGCGACGGACGGCATCTCGGTCCGCAAATTCGATGAATATGTGGAAACCCTTCCCGAAGGCACTGAGCACAGCATTCGTGAGATGACGGATGCCGGCATTCTCGACAACACACCGGTTTTTGTCGTTCCGGACGGCCACTTCTTCATGATGGGCGACAACCGTGACAATTCGAACGACAGCCGCACCACCTCGGTCGGCACGGTGCCGTCCGAGAACCTGATCGGCAAGGCGCAGTTCCTGTTCTTCAGCCATGATGGCAGCGCACGCTGGTGGCAGGTCTGGAAATGGCCGTTTGCTATTCGATACAGCCGTATCGGGGATGGCATTACTTGACGGGGGCAGGCCCCAAGGATGACGCCCTTGCCACTCTCGAAGCCGAGATCGGGCATGTTTTCACTGACAGGCAGCTTCTTGTCGAAGCCCTGACCCATGCAAGCCACGGCCCGTCGGGTGCAAGCTACGAACGGCTCGAATTTCTGGGCGACAGGGTTCTTGGCCTCGTTCTCGCGGAACACGTCTTTTCGGCTTACCCGCAGGATGACGAGGGAGGGCTGTCACTGCGATTCCATGCGGCGGCACGGCAGTCGACGCTTGCCGATATCGCGCGTGACCTGAATGTTGCCTCGCATGTCAGATCGCAGAGCGGCATGGACGTCGCGGCGAACGAATCCATCCTTGCTGATGTTGTCGAAAGCCTGATGGCTGCCATCTATATCGATGGGGGGATTGAGCCGGTGAGGCGCCTTATCATGGGGCGCTGGCCGCTGGATTCCGGGGCACCGGTGAAGGCCGAGAAGGATGCGAAATCGCAGCTTCAGGAATTTGCGATGCGGCGTGGCGTTGCGCTTCCGCGCTACCGGCTCGTCGGGCGCACCGGCCCGGACCATGCGCCGGAAATGACCTATGCTGTTGCGGTTGACGGGTTCGGCGAGGCCGAGGCAACGGCCGGCTCGCGCAAGCAGGCGGAGCAGATGGCGGCGGCGGAACTTCTCGCAAGGATCGATGGACGGATCGACAGGGGGGCAAGGCATGGCTGACAGTCAGGGCGGCACGAGTGCCGGGTTCGTGGCGCTGATCGGCGCGCCGAATGCCGGCAAATCGACGCTGATGAACGCCATGGTCGGCACGAAGGTGTCCATCGTGACGCCGAAGGTCCAGACCACGCGAAGCCGCGTGCGCGGGATTGCGATGGAAGGCAGCTCGCAGATCATCTTCATCGATACGCCGGGGATCTTCCAGCCGAAGCGCCGCCTCGACAGGGCGATGGTCAGCGCGGCCTGGAAAGGGG
>JAYYLR010000181.1:0-3441 GCA_036143955.1 Pseudomonadota bacterium
CTTTCCGATTGACAATCATTTCATATGAAATGATTGTGGATGTACCGTCAAGTCCGGAGGCCGTGATGACACCTTCATTGATGCCGGGGTTCGGCAATGATTTCGAAACGGAGGCACTGGAAGGCGCTCTTCCCCAGGGCCGGAATTCGCCGCAGAAATGTGCCTATGGCCTGTATGCCGAGCAGCTGAGCGGCTCGCCATTCACGGCGCCGCGCTCCACCAACGAGCGGTCATGGCTCTACCGTATCCGCCCGTCGGTGCGCCATACGGGCAGGTTCGCGCGACTGGACGTTCCTCTCTGGAAGACGGCGCCTGACGGAGACCAGCATGACCTGCCGCTCGGTCAGTATCGGTGGAACCCACCGGCGCTTCCGGGCGAAGGCGTCGATTTCGTTGATGGCGTCAGGACAATGACAAGCACCGGCGATGCGCGCCAGCATCTCGGCATGTCGGCCAGCATCTACATGATGACCGCACCGATGACCGACCGCGTGCTGATCAATGCCGACGCCGAAATGCTGATCGTGCCGGAGCACGGCGGAATCGAGATTTTCACCGAGATGGGCCGGATGCATGTCGAGCCGGGCCATATCGCCATCGTGCCGCGCGGCATGATGGCGAAATACAGCCCCCTCGGCGACACGGCGCGCGGGTATCTGTGCGAGAATTACGGCGCCAAATTCACCCTTCCCGACCGCGGCCCCATCGGTGCCAACTGCCTTGCCAATCCGCGCGATTTCAAGACACCGGTCGCCGCCTACGAGGACAGCGACGCGCCGCACAGGCTTACCGTCAAATGGTGCGGCGGCTTCCATCAGACAGAGCTTGGCCATTCGCCGCTCGACGTGGTGGCCTGGCACGGGAATTACACGCCCTGCTGTTATGACCTGTCGACATTCTCGCCGGTCGGCGCCATCGGGTTCGACCATCCCGACCCGTCGATCTTTACCGTGCTGACAGCGCCGTCGGAGACCGCGGGCACGGCCAATATCGACTTCGTGATCTTCCCGCCACGCTGGCTGGTGGCCGAAAACACCTTCCGCCCGCCATGGTACCACCGCAACGTGATGTCCGAATTCATGGGGCTCATCACCGGCCAGTACGATGCGAAGGAAGAAGGCTTTGTTCCCGGCGGCGCCAGCCTTCACAACATGATGTTGCCGCACGGCCCGGATCTCGACGCGTTCGAAAAGGCGTCGAACGCCGAGTTGAAGCCGGTCAAGCTGACCGATACGATGGCATTCATGTTCGAAACTAGATTCCCGCAGCAGGTCAGCCGTTACGCGGCGGAGTCCAGCTGTCTTCAGGAGGACTACATTGATTGCTGGTCCGGCCTGAAAAAACATTTCGACGGCACACCGGGAGCCGGCGGTTGACCGTACCGGCCCCGCCCGACCCGTCAAACCCTGGCGAAAGGATCCTGCCATGAAGCTGGCAACCCTGAACGACGGCACGCGCGACGGACAGCTTGTCGTCGTGTCCCGCGACCTGACACGCTACACCTCGGCAGACGACATTGCGCCGACGATGCAGGCGGCGCTTGACGAGTGGGAGCGTATCGCACCCCAGCTGCGGGCCTTTGCCAGCGACCTTGAATCAGGAAGCGCACAGAGCCTTCCCTTTGACCAGGCCGCGGCGCATTCGCCGCTTCCGCGCGCCTACCAGTGGGCCGACGGCTCGGCCTATGTCAATCACGTCGCGCTGGTGCGCCAGGCGCGTGGCGCCGAGATGCCCGACAGCTTCTGGACCGAACCGCTGATGTATCAGGGCGGTTCGGATGATTTCCTGCCGCCACGCGCGCCGATCCCGATTCCCGACGAGGCCTGGGGAATCGACATGGAGGCGGAGGTGGCGGTGATCACGGATGACGTGCCGATGGGCGTGGCGGAAGGGGATGCGGCGGCGCATATCAAGCTTGTGATGCTGGTTAATGACGTGTCGCTTCGCAATCTGATCCCGGCTGAGCTTGGCAAGGGGTTCGGCTTCTTCCAGTCGAAGCCGTCGACGGCCTTTTCGCCCGTGGCGGTGACGCCGGATGAGCTTGGCGATGCCTGGAAGGGATGCGTTCTCCACCGCGTGATGGAAGTCGATCTCAACGGCCAGCCACTCGGGCGTGCCGATGCGGGTACGGACGCCACATTCAGTCTGGCGAAACTCGTCTCGCACGCCGCCAAGTCCCGCAACCTGCGGGCTGGCGCCATCATCGGGTCGGGAACGGTGTCGAACCGTGATTCAGACGGCGGTCCGGGACGGCCGGTGGCGGACGGCGGTAAAGGCTATTCCTGCCTTGCCGAAATCCGTATGGTGGAGACGATCCGGGACGGGTCGCCATCGACCCCCTTCATGCGGTTCGGCGACCGCGTCGGGATTGAAATGCACGATGACGACGGCGCCAGCATTTTCGGGCGCATCGACCAGATAGTGGAACAGTATCATGGCTAAAAGCTTTGCATCGCAGGGCGACCTCGGCGAAAAGACGATCAGCTTTACCGAGATCGGGCGGGACCTGTGGGCCTTCACGGCCGAGGGCGACCCGAATACCGGTGTCATCATCGGCGATGAAAGCGTCATGATCATCGACGCGCAGGCAACGCCGCGCCTTGCCAACAAGGTTGTGGAAAAGATCCGTGGCGTGACCGACAAGCCGATCAAGCATGTCGTGCTGTCGCATTACCACGCGGTGCGGGTTCTCGGCGCATCGGCCTATGACGCCTCGGAAATCATCGCCTCTCAGACCTGCCAGTCGATGATCCATGAACGCGGGCAGGAAGATTGGGACAGCGAGTTCGCGCGCTTTCCGCGCCTTTTCGAAGGTCATGAGAGCATTCCGGGCCTCACCTGGCCGACCGTGACCTTCACTGACAGGATGACGGTCAATCTCGGCAAACGCCGGGTCGAGCTGATGTTCCTCGGACGCGCGCACACGGCGGGCGACATCGTCGCGTTCGTTCCGGACGAGCAGGTGATGTTCACCGGCGACATCGTCGAATACCACTCGGCATGTTATTGCGGCGACGGCCATTTCAGCGACTGGGGCGGCACGCTGGACCGCATTGCCGCCTTCCGCCCGGCGGCCATCGCTCCGGGGCGTGGCGACGCGCTTGTCGGCGACGAGATGGTTACGACCGCCATCGAAAACACGCGCGACTTTGTTGAAAGCACCTATCGGCCTGCGGCCATGGTTGCGGCGCGTGGCGGCAGCCTCAAGGACGCCTGGGACGCGGTTCGCGAGGCGTGTGACCCGAAATTCGCCGATTACGCCATCTACGAGCATTGCCTTCCCTTCAACGTCGCACGCGCCTTTGACGAGGCACAGGGCATCGACACGCCGCGGATCTGGACGGCGGAGCGCGACATGGACATGTGGAACGCACTGCAGAACGGCTGACGGCGCAGGGAGACGATCATGGCACGATACCAGTATGAGCCTTTCGCATATGT
>JAYYLR010000182.1:0-3513 GCA_036143955.1 Pseudomonadota bacterium
ATCCGAAAAAGCGGTGTGGATGGTAAAGCGTGTCCTGCCGTCAGTCGCGGAATCATAGGTCTTGATCAGCGCCACCTCGCCCTCCTCCATGGCCGGGAAATAAACCCAGTCATGGTCGGGATTGAAGTGCGCCATCTGGATCTGGCCGATCCGATCCTTCGCCCGCCGCGTCACTTCGACCAGATCGCCATCGGCCAGCGTACGGCTGTCGCAAAAGGCGAGCGGGTTTGTCTCGACCCTGCCGGCGATCGAGCGCCAGATATTGACGATGGCAAACCGGCGCGACAGCAGCATCTCGGCCTCGCCAGGCAGGATGTCGCGAAGCCGTCGTTCAGCCGACCAGGGCGTGTAGTCGTTATGGATCACCGACGAGGGCTCACGCATCACCTGATTGCGTCTCAGACTGTCACTCGCAGCACGACGTGTGTGATCGAACACTTCGATACGGCGAGCACCGGTGATGCGGCGAACCAGCGCTTTCGCCTCGGCTTCGTAAATCTGCGAAAGAACCGCGTCGTCATGCCAGTTCGTAACGCTGCTGGCATGGTCCGCGAGCATGAAACCGGCACTGTCGAGGTCGAATGTCTCGCCGCGACCGTCGCGGATTTCGACCTCGCGCATATCATAGCTGCCATCGTGATCGGCGGCCACGCCGCCGGCCTGCGAGGCATGATAGACGGCGGCGCCGGAATTCTCGGCGGCAAGATATTGCAGGGTGGCGCGAACGGGTCGCGAATTTATGAGCATCGAAACTTCCTCTGGCGCGGCAGGGCTATCGTCTGTCGGTCACGCCCATACGGTTTTCAAGCCACCGCACACCGGCCGAGACAATCAGGATCAGTACCAGATACTCGATCACGAGAACGGTGTAGATTTCAAGCGGCCGGTATTCCGTAACGACAAGTTCATTGGCCCGCCGTGTCAGTTCCTCCATCCCTATCACCGAAACAAGAGAAGACATCTTCAACATGTAGACCAGCTGGTTGCCGAGTGCCGGCAGGATCCGCTTGATGGCCTGAGGCAGGATGACAAACCGCATCTTGTCTGGATAGGAAAGCGAAATAGAGTGCGCAGCCTCATGCTGGCCTCGGTCAATGGACTGGATACCGGCGCGGAAGATCTCAGCCTGAAAGGCGCTGTCCGAGATCGCAAGCGCTAGCACCCCGGCCCAGAAGACCGAAATCGAGATGTCGGCCACCTGCGGCAGCCCATAATAGACCCACAGGATCAGAACAAGGATCGGCACCGCCCTTACAAGCTCGACATAGACACGGTTGACCATGCGCGGCGGGCGCTGGCGTGCCAGCCCGGGAAGCGCAACCAGCAGGCCGAGAACCACCGAAATGAGGATTGCCGTCACCGACAGGGCGATTGTGTAGTAGAGCCCGTCGATGAGAAACATGAGGTTGCGCTGGCCGGCCGGCGTGGTCGGGTTGACCACATACCAGCCCCAATTGCCCGAGCAGCCGCCAAGCGCAACAAGGAACGGAACAGACCAGAGCGGGAATATCCGCATCGACGCCACCTAGTTCCTGAGGATCTGCTGCAGGAATGTCCGGCAACGATCACTTTCAGGCTGCGAGAAGAATTTGTCAGGCGGCGCCATCTCGACGATCCGCCCGTGATCCATGAACACCATCCGGTCGGCTACATGGCTGGCAAAACCCATCTCATGCGTGACAACGATCATTGTCATGCCGGTGGCAGCCAGCTCCTCAATCACGTCGAGCACCTCGGCAATCATCTCCGGATCGAGCGCCGAGGTCGGCTCGTCGAACAGCATGATCTTCGGCTCCATGCATAGCGCCCTGGCGATCGCGACCCGTTGCTGCTGGCCGCCGGACAGCTGGTCGGGATATTTCTGCATCTGCTCGGGAATCCGGACACGTTCCAAATAGTACTCGGCCAGCTCGCGCGCGGCCATCGGTGCCATTCCCCGCGCCCGCACCGGACCAAGCGTCAAGTTTTCAAGAATCGACAGATGCGGAAACAGATTGAACTGCTGGAAAACCATGCCGACATTGTTCCGCAATACGGCGCGGGCCGCCGCGCTGTCATCGATCGGCACTCCATCAATGGCGATGTTCCCTTCATCATGCTGCTCAAGCCTGTTGATGCAGCGTATCAGGGTCGACTTTCCCGAGCCCGACGGGCCGCATATGACGATCTTCTGGCTTTCGTCGATATCGAGATCAACGGCATTGAGCGCCCGGAAATCTCCGAACAGTTTGCCGACGCCGCGCATGCTGATGAAGCCGCCACCTTTGCAGCCTCCAATGCCCGACCGCGATGCGGGTGATGTGCTGGCGGAGTTCGAATCGCTCATAAATCTATCCTGACGTTGCCGCCCCATCTGACCAGACGGCGCGCGCCTAAGCAACGCCGCCGGCGACCTAATCTCGTGATTTGGCAACTATTTGCAGGAGCGCCGGACTCCATCCCGCAAAATGGCCGGTAGCGAAGAGCAATTTGAGATTGACGCAGCCATTGGGCGAGTTCACCGTATCCCGGAATTCATTTGATTTCATGTTTCTAATGTTGTGTCGGGGGAGACGCATGGCAGCATGGATACAGATGATCGGCGACGCCGATGCGGGGCCGGTCCTGCGCGAAGCTCTGGATTTCGCCAGAACGCCGCATGGTACGGTCGACAATGTCATGCGGGTGCATTCACTGCGCCCGAACACCATGAACGGCCACGTAGTGCTTTACCGGGCCGCCCTTCATGACGACAGCAATACAATACCGGGCTGGCTTCAGGAAACCGTCAGCTCCTATGTCTCGGTACTCAACGGCTGCGACTACTCCTTCGCAAATCACTGGAAAAACGCGGCGCACCTGATCGGTGATCCGGCGCGCGCAACAAAGATCGAGACGGCCTTGCGCGAGATGCGGCCAGAGACGGCTTTCGAAGGCAAGGAACTGGCGCTGCTGCGCTACGCACACAAACTGACGATCACGCCATCAAAAATGACCGAATCCGATGTCGCCACCCTCCGCGAAGCCGGATTCGACGATGGCGCGATTCTCGAGGCTAACCAGATCATCTGCTATTTCAACTACGTCAACCGGAGCATCAACGGCCTGGGTGTGACAACTGAAGGAGACGTCATCGGATATTACGCCGACTGAATATCCGACTGAATATCCGGGGGAGTTTCATGAATTTTCAAGCAAGACGGCCGACCACCGCCGAGGCGAATGACCCGGTTGCCGGCTATCGCGGCAGCGCCGGCGCAACCAATCTGATCGACGGCTGCGTAGGTGATGTCGAGGGCAAGCTGGTTCTTCTGGTCTGTGAAGACTCCAAACACGGATGGTATGACGCGGCAGCGCCCGAGCAGGTGCACCGCGAGCTTGTTTCGCGCGGCGCCACGGTCAGCAAGATAATCGTCGACCTGCCGGAGAATTATCCCAACACGGCCGTGCAGGCGGCCATGAACAGGGCCGACGAGGTGATCTTCTTCTCGCGACTTGGCGATCAGGGGCGCTTCAACTGGCATTATGTCGGGC
>JAYYLR010000183.1:0-2552 GCA_036143955.1 Pseudomonadota bacterium
CACGGTATAGGCGCCGCGCGTGACGATGCCTTCATGGCCTACTGGTCCGGCGGGCTGGCTGCCTGGCGAAGCGGCAGGATCGAGTTTGCCGGCGCCTTCTTCCGCGCCCTTGCCGACAATGAGGAGACGTTCGGCAGCCTGCGAAGCGCCGCCGCCTTCTGGGCCCACCGGGTCGAGATGCGGGAGGGGCGTGCTGAGGAAGCCGTTCGCTATCTTGAAATCGCGTCGCGTGAACTACACAGCTTCTACGGCGTCATGGCGCGGCAGATCCTTGGACAGGATTTCGAGCTCCGGTTCGATCTCCCGCGATATGATGACGGATTCATTGACTGGTTGTCGGAGCGCCCCGGTGGGCCCCGGCTCTTCGCGCTGCTGCAGATCGGGCGGGTGAACGACGCCGAACGTGAACTTCGCTATCTGTGGCCCGACATGCCGGAGACGATGCAGGAATCGGCACTTCGCTTCGCCATTGATCACGGCATGGCCGGGCTGGCCTACAGGGCCGGCGAGCTGCTTCGCCGCGACAAGGGGCGGGTCTGGCTCGGGGCGATCTATCCGATCCCGCAATATGACGTCGAATTCTCGGTCGATCAGGCGCTGGTCTGGGCGATCTCGCGCCAGGAATCGGGCTTCAACCCGCGCGCGAAGAGCCGCGCCCGTGCCGCCGGGCTGATGCAGATCATGCCGGCAACGGCTTCCTTCGTGACGAAAAACCGGACCTATCGCGGCCGCGGCAGGCACCTTCTGCTGAACCCGCAACGCAATCTGGAGATCGGCCAGGCCTACATCAACAAGCTTCTGAACGAACCGTTGATCGACGGGTCGATCGTGAGGCTGCTGGCAGCCTATAATGGCGGTCCCGGCAATCTCCGCAAATGGCTGGCGCGGGTCGACCACCAGGACGACCCGTTCCTGCTGATCGAATCCATACCGGCGCGCGAGACACGGCACTATATCAAGAGCGTGATCAGCAATCTTGCGCTTTACCGCAGGCAGCTCGGCGAGCCGGCGCCTGAGCTGCGCGAACTGGCCGCGGGCGGCCCTGGCAGGTTTGTTTCGCTGAACCTGCCGACAATGGTATCCTCTGACGACGGGTCGTGATCCCGTCGGGCCAGGGAGGGCAGTATGACACGCAACACCGATCGCCTCGACATGTCGGTCGATTTCCAGCCGGTCAATATCGCCGTGATGACGGTTTCGGATTCGCGCACGCCGGAGGATGACAGGTCCGGAGACCTTCTGGCGTCAAGGATTGCCGAGGACGGCCATGTGCTTGCCGACCGAAGGATCATCACAGACGACGTGCCGAAGATCGTCGCGCAGCTTCGCGCCTGGATCGACGACCGGAACATCGATGTCGTCATAGCCACCGGTGGTACTGGCCTGACCGGCCGCGACAGCACGCCCGAGGCGTTTGCGCAGATCGTCGAAAAGGACATTCCCGGCTTTGGCGAACTGTTCCGCTACCTGTCCTTCGCCAAGATCGGCACTTCGACGGTGCAGTCGCGGGCGATGGCCGGCGTTGCCGGCGGCACCTATCTGTTCGCGCTTCCAGGATCGCCTTCCGGATGCCGCGACGGGTGGGACGACATTCTTCGCTACCAGCTCGACATCCGCCACCGCCCCTGCAATTTTGTCGAGATCATGCCGCGACTGACCGAATCCGCGACGGTTCGCCGGACCGGCTGATGCCGGACCTTTCGATCGAATCGGGGTTCGTCGGGCCGGTGATCGGTGTTGACGAGGCCGGGCGCGGCCCCTGGGCCGGACCGGTGACAATCGCGGCCTGCTGGCTCGATCCGGCCGCAATCCCGCACCTGCCGGAAGGCCTTGATGATTCCAAGAAACTCTCGGCCAAGCGTCGCGCCGCCTTCCACGCCGTGCTGACAGGCCCGCCGCACCGGCATGCCGTCGTGACGGTTCCGGTGGCGGTGATCGACAGTGACGGCATCCTGAAAGCCACTCTCGACGGCATGGTGCGCGCTGCCGCCACCCTGGCCGCAGATCTAGAGGCGGCCGGACTTGGCGATATCGGGCAGGTGCTGATCGACGGCAACCAGATGCCGCCGACAGACCTGCCGGCGCAGACCGTGGTCAGGGGAGATTCCCGCAGCCTCAGCATCGCCGCCGCGTCGGTGATCGCGAAACAGGAGCGCGACGCCGTCATGATTCGCCTTGCGGCAGACCACCCGGGCTATGGCTGGGAGACCAATATGGGGTATGGCACCCGCACCCATCAGGAGGGGCTTGCAACGCATGGTGTCACCACGCACCACCGGCGGAGCTTCGCACCTGTCCGGCGGGCCCTTGACGGCGACTCCGGTTAAGACCGTGCTGCGACACAGCTGTCTAAATTATTAACAAAATACGATTTCTTTCTGCGGTGGGCACGGAAGTTGCAATCTCCGGCCACTAGATAAACAGCTCGCCAGGGGCCTTCACACCATATGTTGTGGGCATCGAAAAAGCCGCGCACCAGCGGTTGACTTGAAGAGTCTTTATTCGTCTGGTGATGTGACCAACGCGCTGAAAGAAAGAGAAAAACGGGTGGC
>JAYYLR010000184.1:0-3277 GCA_036143955.1 Pseudomonadota bacterium
TGGACAAGCTGCGTATTGACGATGTAGTTGGCGCAATCCCGGTCCACCTTTTCGCGGGGATATGGGGAACGATAGCGGTCGTCCTAACAACTGGCGACGCTTCATTTGGTACGCAGGTGATCGGCATTGTGACCGTTGGGGTCTTTACCTTCGTCGTATCTTGGGTCGTTTGGACAGTGCTCAAATTTACTATTGGCATCCGCGTTTCTGAAGAACAGGAACTTGCCGGTCTCGACAATGCCGAGCTTGGGATGGAGGCCTACCCAGAGTTTTCACGTCAGGTTTGACCTGACATGCAACGTTACATCGCGTTGCTCACCAAACAATTCAGACCCCGATCGGCATTGCCGGTCGGGGTATTGTAATTTCAGCTTTCTTTACAGTTTTGTCGGATTGGTCGTATGCTTCGGCGTCTCGTCCGGCCATCCAGCCGAACCTTTAATACCGTTGAGCCGTCAATGTCAGACTCCCCGAGGCCATCCACCAAGTCCCGCCAAACAGCGCTTCTGAATGCGGCCGGAATCTGCAAGAAATTCGGGGACTTCATGGCAAATGACGACGTCGGATTTGAGATCGAGGCTGGAGAAATCCATGCGCTTCTCGGCGAGAACGGTGCCGGAAAAACCACCTTCGTGAAAATGGTCTACGGGCTATTGCAGCCCGATTCGGGCCAGATGATCTGGCGTGGTGAACCGGTGACCATCCAAAGCCCGCAGCATGCCCGCGATCTGGGTATCGGCATGGTCTTCCAGCATTTCTCGCTGTTTCAGGCGCTGACCGTCGCCGAGAATATCGCGCTAGCGCTGCCGCCAGGCGAATCTCTTGAGGATCTGTCCGAACGTGTGCGCGCCATGTCTGCCGAATATGGCATCGGCGTCGATCCGGATGCGCGGATCCACAACCTATCCGTCGGCGAACAGCAGCGTGTCGAGATCGTTCGCTGCCTGCTTCAGGACCCGTTGTTGCTGATCATGGACGAGCCGACCTCGGTTCTCACGCCGCAGGAAACCGAACAGCTGTTCGACGTGCTGCGCCGGTTTTCCAAGGCCGGAGTAGCCATACTGTTCATCTCGCACAAGCTCGAGGAAATCAGGTCGCTGACAAGGCGCGCCACCGTTCTGCGGCGCGGCAGGAATGTCGGCACCGTCGAGTCCGCCAGCCGCAGCAGCAAGCAGCTTGCCGAGATGATGGTCGGCAGTTCTGTCGGCGATATCGACGGCCAGGACGCGCCGAAGAGCGAGCCTGACGTACTTTTCGCGGTCAGGGGGCTCCACCGGCCGCCGGCCACGCCTTTTGCGACACCGCTTCGCAACCTGTCATTCGTTGCCCGCGCCGGCGAGGTGCTGGGGATTGCCGGTATCGCCGGCAATGGCCAAGACGAGCTGATGGAAGCGCTGACAGGCGAATGGACCGGCGCCGGCCAGAATGTGATTACGATCAACGGCCAGGACATCACCCGTGACGGCCCGTCCCGCCGCCGCCAGTACAGCATCGGATTTGTCCCCGAGGAACGGAACGGCCATGCGGCGGTACCGGGCATGTCGCTTGCCGACAATGCGTTGCTGACGTCCCATTCGCTTGGTGAGGTTGCGAGCCGCGGTGTGATCGACAGCGACCGGACAAGGCAGATGGCGGCCGAAATCGCCAGTGCGTTCGATGTGCGTCTACCGCAGGAAAATCCAATGGCATCGGCGCTGTCGGGCGGCAACCTTCAGAAATTCGTGGTTGGCCGCGAGATTTGCAAGCAGCCAAGCCTGTTCATCGTTTCGCAGCCGACATGGGGCGTCGATGTCGGTGCGGCCCTTTTCATCCGCCGCGCCATGCTGGAGCTTGCGGAGTCAGGTTCTGCCGTGGTGATGATCTCGCAGGACCTCGATGAGATTTTTGCCATATCGCACCGGGTGGCCGTTCTGTATGACGGCCAGATGTCGGAGCAGATGGTCACCGCCGATACCACGGCCGAAACGGTCGGCCTGTTAATGGGTGGCAGTGTGCCGCTTAAAACGGCCGGCGCAGGAGCCGCCACATGATCAATCTCGTTCCGCGCAAGGAAATCCCGCTGACGCTGACGCTGACCACAACGGCCGTCGCAGTGGCGCTGACATTGATCGCCGGTGCCACTATTTTTGGCGTGTTGGGGTATGACCCGCTGGCAGCGCTTTACCAGTTCTTCATTGCGCCGGTGTCTCGTGGCTATCAGCTGGCCGATCTGTTCGTAAAGGCCTGCCCGCTGATCATTATCGCCAGCGGCCTTGTCTTTTCCTACCGGGCGAATGTCTGGAACATCGGGGCCGAGGGGCAGATGATCCTCGGCGCGATGTTCTCCGGTTACGTCGCACTCTATTGGGGCGGCATGCCGGCACCTTTGCTGTTGCCGGTGATGATCATCGCCGGTGTGCTTGGCGGGCTGGCCTGGGCGATGATCCCGGCCATCCTGAAAACCCGCTTCAACACCAACGAAATTCTGGTCTCGCTGATGCTGACCTATGTGGCGGTGCTGTTTATCGACTGGACGGTCCGCGGCCCGTGGCGTGACCCGATGTCCTTCGGCTTTCCGCTGACCCCGATGTATCCTGACGCCGGCATGATTGCCCGTGTCGACCTTCCGGGGATCGGCCGTCTGGCGCAGCTGCACTGGGGTGTCCTCGGGGCGCTTGTCCTGTCTGTGGCCGCCTGGTTCATTCTGCGCCGCACTATGGTCGGTTTCCAGGTCCAGGTGATGGGCGATGCCCCGCGGGCGGGCCGTTTTGCCGGGTTCAGCCCGGCGCTGGTCACAGTTCTCGTGCTCGGCATCTCGGGTGGCGCCGCAGGCCTTGCCGGCATGGTCGAGGTGTCGGCCAATATCGGCCAGCTGCAGCCGAACATCTCTTTCGGTTACGGCTTTACCGCAATCATCGTTGCCTTTCTGGCGCGTCTAAACCCGTTGGGTGTGATCGTCGCCGGCCTCGTTGTAGCGCTTGCCGAAATGGGTGGTGACGCGGCGCAGATCGCGA
Organism: Pseudomonadota bacterium; assembly: GCA_036143955.1. Lineage (GTDB taxonomy): Bacteria > Pseudomonadota > Alphaproteobacteria > Puniceispirillales > Puniceispirillaceae > UBA8309. The sequence goes on from JAYYLR010000184.1 coordinate 2,994, forward strand.
TGGGCATTCCCAAGGTCGTGACCGGCGTCTTCAAGGGTATCCTGCTGTTCATGCTTCTGGCCGGAGAGACCTTCAACCGGTTCCATGTCGAGTTCCGGCTTCCCGGCACCGCGGCACGGGCGGCGGCAACAGCGGCAACAAAGGAGAGCGGCAGTGTATGAAGAGCTGATCCTTACCGTGCTGATGACATCGGTGCCGCTGGTCTATGCCGCCATCGGTGAACTCGTCGTCGAGCGAAGCGGCGTTCTCAATCTGGGTGTCGAGGGCATGATGCTGATGGGCGC
>JAYYLR010000185.1:0-2819 GCA_036143955.1 Pseudomonadota bacterium
CTGGTGCTTGCCGTGCTCGTCCTGGTTACGGCACCATTCGTCTACATCTCGCAGGCCGGAGGCCTTTCCGGGCTCGTCAGCAATGAACTGAGCAGCCGCCTCGGCGGTGCTCCGGTGGTTGTAGGCGACGTGGGCATCGAGGTAAGGCTGCCCTCGTTCGGTGTGACGCTTGAGGCCACCGGGGTTGAAATCGATCTTGATGAACACATGCTCGTGTTGCCGCGGGCGAGTGCCGTGTTTTCACCGCAGACCCTCCTGAAGGGGATGCCAAGCGAGATCGTGCTGAGCGGGCTCGACCTCGATCTAAGCCTCGACAATGAAAAATGGCGCTCCTCACCGCTTGGTCTGCTTGCCGGGGCCGTCGGCACGTCCTCCTCGTCTGGGACAGAGAGCGCGCAGAAGACGCGGCAGATTGTGGTCGAGGATGCGCGGCTCAGGATACATCACCCTTCCGGCGATGCCGAACCGGTGCTTCTGGAGAATGTCGAGTTCGAGTTCGCGGCGGCGCCCGACGGCACCTATGTCGGGCTCGTTGAAGCTGAACGGGTTATTGATGGCAATTCTGCCGGGACGCTTGCTGTTTCGGCAATCGGGGATCTGCAGGACAGGGATTTCAGGATCGACATCGCCGCCGACGATGTTCTGGCTATTGATCTGCCGGCCTTCTCGCCGATGATTCCTCAGGCGCTGGCGGATGCCGGCCGTCTTTCGGGAACTGCCAACCTGTCGATAACGGACAGTGTCCTGCAATCCGCGGACATCGATCTCGTTGCCGTTGGTGGCATGCTGGACCTGCGGGCAGGCGGGCTTCCCAAGCTGGATTTCGATGCCGCGTCACTTGTGATGGGTTACCGGCATGCAGCTGGGGAGCTGTCGCTGGCCCAGGGCGAGGTTGTTCTTTCGGATGGCAGGACAATCTCGCTGGCGGCAGACCTGCGCGACCTTGGAACAGCCGTGCCGACGCTCGCACTTCGGCTTCGTGGCAATCAGTGGCCGGTCGACCAGATCTATGCTGACTGGCCGGCGGACATAGCCAGCGAGGCACGGGATGAACTCATGCGCCGTGCGACCGGTGGCAGGCTCGAGAATTTCGAACTTGAGATAAGGGGAGGCTTCCAGCGCTCAAACGCGCGGCTCGAAATCGTCCGCCTCGACCTTCGCTCGGCGGTTCGCGGTGTCCTGGTAAATGTCGGCGCACGTCAGTATGAACAGCTGACCGGCAAGGCCGATGGCAACATCACCCTCACTCTCGGGCGTGGCGGATCGGTTGAAGCCTTTTCACTGTCGGCCGGCGTGAGCGACGGGACGCTCAAGGTTGCTTCAAACACGGCGCCCTTTCCCCTCAACAGATTCCAGATCAGCGCCTCGCTGGCGGATCAGAAGCTCATTCTCCAGGATGTCAGCCTGACCTTCATGGATGGCGGTGGGCTCGGTGTGAGCGGTGATCTTTACCTCGATCCGCAATGGGCCATCAGGGGTGCCGAACTCACAATCACTTCAAGTGCGATGGAAATCGGACGGCTTCACGCGGTGTGGCCCGAATGGCTCACCAGCAAGACGCGATCATGGGTTGGCGAGAAGATGACCAGCGGTCGGGTCGAAGATATTCGTCTGAATGTCGTCGGCGACTTCTCAGGTGACAAGCCTCGCATGACGAGCATCGACGGGACTGTAACGATGCGGGGTGCGCATCTCAAGCTGAGCGAGCGGCTCCCGAAAATTACCTCGCTGGACGGACGCCTCACCATCGTTGACAATCGGGGGGAAATCATCCTGACGGACGGGCGTGTTGGTGGATTGGTACTGTCGACCGGGAAGGTCGAGATCCTGCCTGTCATAGGTGGAAAACCCGCCATGGGACAGGTGGATCTGAAATTGTCCGGTGACGTCGGGGAAGCGATCAGTGTTGCGGCAGGTTTCGGCATGGGCGGGACGGGCGGAACAGACCTGACCCGCGTCAGGGCCAGTGGGCCGTCAAACCTTATTTTCCGCGCCGGTTTTCCCGTAAAGCGGAAACTGGCGCCCGGTTCGGTTGACTTTGAAGTTGAAGGCAGTGTGGTTGGGGGCACTTTCACCAACCTGCCGCTGAAAGCCGATGCCCGCGATGCGGAGATAAGGTTTGCGGCCGATCGGAATGGTTTCCTGGTCAAGGGTGACGCCATCATATTCGGGCTTGCGGCGAAAATCGGCTATGAGGCGAGCGGCGAGATGGCGCGGCTCGACCTGTCCACCACGGGAAGTGACCTGTCGCGCGTTTCACAGATTGCCGCCTCGCTGGGCTTCGCAGGAACCGGTGGAATAGCACTTGAAGACATAAGTATGTCGGGGCTGGCGGATGTGAATGTCCGTGCCGAATTCCCGACCGGGCGAGCGCCGCGGCGCGACGAGGTCGATCTTGAAGCTGATGTCATTGTCCAGCAGGGCGCCTTCGCCGGGCTGCCTCTCGTCGGGGGTGCGCGGGACGCCGATCTCGTGGCGCATTTCTCGCGGTCGCGCACCGAGGTTTCCGGCACGGCGAGGCTTTTCGGTGCGTCGATCGATTTTGTCGTCGACAGCGACCATGAGAAGGACTTTCTTCAGGTCAAGGCCAATGCGCCGAATGCGCCGGGCCTTGCCGCGCTGGCGTCGCGTCTTTCGGGCATTGAAATCGGCGGGGGACTTGGTGGCAAGATCACGCTTGCGACAGGAACCAACCTTGAAGATTTCGATGTGAATCTGGAGTTGGATCTTGGTGATGCGTCAATTGACCTGCCGGTCCTGTCATGGGTGAAGCTGCCGGCTGAGGACGGACGCGTAAAGACACGGCTGGTCCTGAAGGG
>JAYYLR010000186.1:0-17928 GCA_036143955.1 Pseudomonadota bacterium
GTCGAAATTCGGCGGCATCAGCGCTATGCGCCGGGCCCGCGACCTGTGCGTGACGCTCGGCGCGAAAATATGCATCGAGGATACCTGGGGCTCCGACGTGACAACCGCGGCGGCGCTGCATCTGGCCGCCGCGACGCCCGAACACGCGATCATGAACAGCTGCGCTCTGTCGGCCTATGTTGCGCCGCGGCTCGATCCGAAGGCGCAGGTCCGCGTGGGCGGCCTTATCGCGCCACCGGACGGCCCCGGGCTTGGTGTCAGTCCGCATCCTGAGATGCTGGGCGCGCCGATTCTGGACCTGACCGGCTGACGCTTCGTTCGCGATGAAGCGAATAGAGCCCAGTGACGATGATGATCGCGGTGCCGGCCAGCGTCGGCATGTCGGGAAGCTCGGCGAACATCAGGAGGCCGAGCCCGATGGCCCAGACCATCGCCGTGTAGCGGAACGGCGCCACGAACCCGATATCGCCGGTGCGGATCGTCATCACGCTGAACAGGTAGCCGCCGATGATCGCCACCGAGGTGGCAAGAAGCACGGCCCATGATCCGGTGTCGACGGGGCGCCATTCGACGGAAGGCAGCATCACCGCGCCAAGGCCGCCGATCGCAACCGCCGTCGCCAGCGCCACCGGCATCGACGGGACATCGGCCGACAGCCGCCGCGTGGTGATCTCGCGGACCGTCACGCAGACGACGGCGCCGAGCGCCCATAGCGACCAGACCGAGAATCCCTCCATGCCCGGCCTGATGATGATCATCACGCCGGCAAGCCCGACACCGATGGCAAGCCAGCGCCGCCAGCCGACCGCCTCGCCAAGGAACAGCGCCGCCGCCATGGTCACCGTCAGCGGCAATGCCTGGAGGATGGCTGTGACATTCGCCAGCGGCATATGCGCAAGCGCGGTCAGGAAGCCGACGGTGGCGCCGACCTCGGCGGTGACGCGGATCGCGACAAGCCGCCTGTCATGCGATGCCAGCCGCAGGATCAGCGAGCCCTGACGCCAGGCCATCGCCGCCATCAGCGGCACGGTGACGACGCCGCGAAGGAAAATCGCCTGATAGATCGACATCTCGGCGAAAAGCCATTTCATCAGCCCGTCATTGAGCACGAAGGCGAACATGCAGAGCGACATCAGCAGCGCGCCGCGGTGATTCGCCGAAAGGGGCAGGGTCTTGGGAAGGGGCGAGGCCATGGATCGGTCGGGCACAGGTTTCGTCACGCCCGACTATACAGGCTTTTGCGCCGGCTGCTATTGTGCCGGTGGCCGGTCCGGCCCGTTTTGGAGTTTTTCTCGTGAACCAGTCCCTTTCCGCCCGCGCAGCGCCGCCGATCTGGATGCTGGCGCTTGCGGTGTCCGGCGCCAATGTCGGCATGTCGCTTCTGTCGCCGGCTGTCCCCGACCTGCGCGCCGATCTGCTGGCGACGGCGGACGAGGCGCAGCTCGTCCTGTCGGGCTTTCTCGTCATGCTCGGCCTCGGCCAGCTCGGCGCCGGGTCGGTGTCCGACAGTCTCGGGCGGCGGCCGGTGATGATGTTCGGGGCGCTGTTGTTCGCCGTATCCGGTATCGGCGCGCTGCTGGCACCGAATGTCTGGCTTCTGATCCTGATGCGGGTCCTGCAGGGGATCGGCGCGGCCGCCTGCATGGCGATGGGGCGGGTCATCGTCAATGACAGCTTCAGTCGTGACGAGGCCGGACGTCAGCTCTCGACGATCACCATGTTCCAGGCGGTGGTCCCGATCCTGGGGTTTGCCTTCGGCGGCATGCTGGCGGATTTCGTCGGCTGGCGCGGCGCTGTCGCGGTGATGGTGGCGACGGCGGCGGTGGTCCTGCTCGCGACGATCTTCCTGCTCCGCGAAACGCGTCTGGAAAAATCTTCGCCGATGCCGGTCGGACGGATGATCGGCGTCTATGTCCAGCTTCTCGGAACGCCGAAATTCATCAGCAACGCCGGCGCCGCTGCGCTGCTGACCGCCGCCTTCTTCGCGATGGGCGGGTTCATGCCCTATCATTTCAAGTCTCTCGGGGCGAGCGCCTTTGAATTCGGCCTCTATTTCAGCATCACCTCGGTCGGCTACATGGCCGGCAACAGCATCAACAGGTCGCTCGGGCCGCGGATGGGACTCGACCGTGCCGCTTTCACCGGCTCGCTGATCAGCGTTGTCGCCATGTCCGGACTGACGGTGGCAGGCTACACCGAGAACGCCGTTCAGCCGGTGGTGGCCGGGTTCCTGTTTTTCTACGGGCTGTCGAACGGTCTTGTGATTGCGAACACGATCATCGGCGCCGTCCGCGCCGCCGGTCCGCACAGCGGCGCCGCGACCGGCCTGTGCGGGGCGCTGCAGATGGGCGTCAGCGCGGTTCTGGGAAGCCTCATCATCGCCTTTGGCGGGGACAGCAATTTCAAGCTGGCGATCAGCATCTGCTGGCTGATGTCGGCGTTTGGGGTGGCAAGTGCCTATCTGGCGCTGGAGCGCGCGCCACGCCGGTGAGATTTTCCCGCCATGCCCCGCTTTACCCTATTGCCTTGACCGGGATGGTTTGCTAGATACCCAGCCACGGTAGCGACACAAGTACCTGAAAACCTGACTTCGGCAATTCGCGGGGACGAAACCGCGCGACGTGGCCGATTTTGCGCTTTCAGCGGTGTTGCTGGCAAAACTGAAACTTGTATCGGCACCAGACACACATGGCAAAGACGTCGCCAGCGCAATTTGTAAGGCAGGTCCGCCAGGAAATCTCGCGTATTTCCTGGGCTTCTCGTCGCGAAACCGGGACCGCCACCATCACCGTATTCGTGATGGCCACCATTGCCGCGATTTTCTTCCTGCTTGTGGATATGGTGCTGTCTAGGGTCGTCCAGTTTGTTCTGGGGTTCGGGAGTTAACCTGCCGCTCCTGCTGGATGTGAGATAAACGAAGGCGTTGGTCATGGCAAAACGTTGGTATGTCCTGCATGTGTTCTCCGGTTCGGAGAAGAAGGTGGCGCAGCTGATCACCGAGCAGGCCGAAAGCAACGGTCTCGAGCACCAGATCGATGAGGTCATGGTGCCCACCGAAGAGGTGGTCGAGATGCGCCGCGGCGTGCGCGTTCAGAGTGAGAAGAAATTCTTTCCCGGGTACATCCTGGTGAAGATGGAGCTGACGGACGAGGCATGGCAGCTCGTCACCAGCCAGCCGCGCGTCACCGGGTTCCTTGGTGGCAAGGGCCGGCCGGTGCCGATCACCAACGCCGAAGCCGAGCGCCTGATCCACCAGATGAGCGAAGGGGTTGAGCGGCCGCGCGCCACCGTCACTTTCGACATTGGTGAGCAGGTCCGCGTTTCGGATGGTCCGTTTGCATCGTTCAACGGATATGTCGAAGAGGCCGACGACGACAAGGCCCGCCTCAAGGTGACCGTGTCGATCTTCGGGCGTTCGACGCCAGTCGAGCTGGAATACAGCCAGGTCGAAAAAATCTAGGGTAATGCGGTGGCACCCGTTCGAGAGACGGCCCACCGGGGGTAAGGACAACACAAGATGGCAAAGAAAATCGAAGGCTACATCAAGCTGAACATTCCCGCCGGCGGGGCCAACCCGTCGCCGCCGGTCGGACCGGCACTCGGTCAGCGTGGTGTGAACATCATGGAATTCTGCAAGGCGTTCAACGCAGCGACCGACTCGCTGGAAAAGAACATGCCGATTCCGGTGGTGATCACCGTCTATCAGGACAAGTCGTTCACCTTCACCACCAAGACCGCGCCTGTCAGCTTCTTCCTGAAGAAGGCGGCCGGGCTGAACAAGGGTGGTCAGGAACCGGGCCGTACCGTCGCCGGCAAGGTGACCGAAGCCCAGGTCCGCGAGATCGCCGAGCAGAAGATGGGCGACATGAATGCCGTCGATGTTGACGGCGCCATGGCCATGGTTCGCGGGTCGGCCCGCGCCATGGGCCTTGATGTGGTGGAGGGCTAACCGATGGCCAAGCAGAGCAAGCGCAAGCAGGCGGCCCTGGCCGCGATCGACCGCGAGCGGACTTACCCGCTGGAAGAGGCCGTGGCCCTGATCAAGGCCGGCGCAGCGACTTCGAAATTCGACGAGACGATCGAGATCGCGATGAATCTCGGCGTCGACCCGCGCCATGCCGACCAGATGGTCCGCGGTGTCGTTGCCATGCCGAACGGCACCGGCAAGACGATGCGTGTCGCCGTGTTCGCCCGTGACGCCAAGGCCGATGAAGCCAAGGAAGCCGGCGCCGACCTGATCGGCGCCGAGGACCTGGCAGAGGCGATCCAGAACGGCGAGTCCAATTTCGACCGCGTCATTGCCAGCCCCGACATGATGGGTGTCGTCGGCCGTCTCGGTAAGGTGCTGGGCCCGCGTGGCCTGATGCCGAACCCGAAGCTCGGCACCGTCACTCCGGACGTCGCCGCCGCCGTCAAGGCAGCGAAGGCCGGCGAGGTGCAGTACCGCGCCGAAAAGGCCGGTGTCGTGCATGCCGGTGTCGGCAAGGCCAGCTTCGACGAGGCGAAGATCGTCGAGAACGCCGCCGCCTTCATCGACGCCGTCCGCAAGGCGCGGCCGTCGGGCGCGAAGGGAACATATATCCGCAAGATCACCATCAGCTCCACCATGGGCGCGGGGATCGCGGTTGAAGACGTCGCCTGAGGCGACGCGAACCGAATTCGCCGGCGCCCTGGCGCCGGGGAACAGGGGCGGTCATGAATTCGCCGCCCCGCACCTGTCCAAGACTGCAGGTGTCGCCGGTCACGGCGGCTTAATGTCCTGCAATAGACGGGAGCAAGAGCAGATTTCTGCTTGAACTTCTCGATGGGCAGGCCAGCGAACCGGCACGGTGCCGGTTCATGTTTGCAACCGGGGCGAACGGCATGGCCGCATCGCCCCACAAGAGCGGAGACGATCGGTGAACAGACAAGAAAAAGCCGAACTGATCGAAACGCTGCAGACCACCCTGAATGAGTCGATGACTGTTGTCGTCACGCATCAGGTTGGGATGACCGTTGCAGAGAGCAGCGACCTGCGTGCGAAAATGCGGGAAGCTGGTGCTGGCTTCAAGGTAACCAAGAACAGGATTGCCAAGCTGGCTCTCAAAGGCACACGCCACGAAGAGCTTGACGGTATGTTCACCGGACCGACTGCCATCGGCACGTCAGCAGACCCGGTGGTGGCCGCCAAGGCCCTCGTGAGTTTCGCCAAGGATAACGACAAGCTGACCATCATCGGCGGTAGCATGGACGGGACACCCCTGGACAAAGCTGGCGTCGAGGCTCTGGCCACCATGCCGTCCCTTGACGAACTGCGCGGCAAGCTTGTCGGGCTTATCCAAGCTCCGGCATCGAAGCTTGCCTGCGTTACCCAGGCTCCGGCCGGCAAGGTGGCACGCGTGGTCCAGGCACGGGCAGACCAATTGCAGCCGGGCTGACAGGCCCGATCAGACGTTCAAGCCAAATGGAGTAAATCATGGCTGATATCGAAAAAATCGCAGAAGAACTTTCCAACCTGACCGTTCTGGAAGCCGCCGAGCTGGCAAAGCTTCTGGAAGACAAGTGGGGCGTATCCGCAGCCGCCGCACCAGTCGCCATGGCCATGCCGGCCGGCGGTGGTGATGCCGGTGGTGCTGCCGAAGAGAAGAGCGAGTTCGACGTTATTCTCACCGCAGCCGGTGCTTCGAAGATCAATGTGATCAAGGAAGTCCGTGCCATCACCTCGCTTGGCCTGAAAGAGGCGAAGGACCTCGTCGAAGGCGCGCCGAAGCCGATCAAGGAAGGCGTGTCGAAGGAAGAGGCCGAGGAAATCAAGGGCAAGCTGGAAGAAGCCGGCGCAACCGTCGAAGTCAAGTAACGCGACGGTTCGGCATCTTCGAGAGCCGACAGGAACCAACCTTGCACCGGGCGGATTTTCCGTCCGGTGCAAGGCCGTTTATCACCCCCGAAGCCGCGGCCGCCGCGCCGGGTCCGGGCGGTGGCCAGCAGATGGGTTTTAACCACCTGTTTCAAAACTGAAATTTAACGAGGTACTCAGATGGCATCGCATGTAAGCACTCTCGACAGTCGCCGGCGCGTCCGCCGGACTTTCGGCCAGCTGGCAGAAGTCACGCCCATGCCGAACCTGATCGACGTGCAGCGCTCGAGCTATGACAGCTTCCTGCAGATGGATATCGCCGCGCATGGGCGCGACGAGCATGGCCTGCAGGAAACCTTCAACTCGATCTTCCCGATCGAGGATTTCGCGGGGCGGGCGAAGCTTGAATTCGTCTCCTACGATCTCGAGACGCCCAAATATGATGTCGAAGAGTGCCAGCAGCGCGGCCTGACCTATGCCTCGTCGCTGAAGGTGACCCTCAGGCTCGAAGTCTGGGAAGAGGACGAGGTGACCGGCGCGCGTTCGATCCGCGACATCAAGGAGCAGGACGTCTATATGGGCGACATGCCGCTGATGACCTCGAACGGCACCTTCATCGTCAACGGCACAGAGCGCGTCATCGTCTCGCAGATGCACCGCTCGCCGGGCGTGTTCTTCGACCATGACCGCGGCAAGACACATGCCTCCGGAAAGCTGCTGTTCGCCGCACGGGTCATTCCGTATCGCGGCTCCTGGCTCGATTTCGAGTTCGATGCCAAGGATATCCTCAACGTGCGGATCGACCGCAAGCGCAAGCTTCCCGTCACCACATTCCTGATGGCGCTCCCGAACGACGACGCGCAGGCCTATCTGGCGAACTGCGTCGAAAGCGGCGAAGAGGTCGATCCGGCCCGCCTCGTCGGCATGAGCCGTGAGGAAATCCTCAAGGAATTCTATGGTTCCGTGACCTATCTTCGCGACGGCGACGGCTGGTCCTACGAGTTCAATGCCGACTCGCTGAAGGGCAACAAGCTTGTCCGCGACCTGATCGACGCGAAGTCGCGCGATGTCCTCGCCGCCGCCGGCACCAAGATGACCCCGCGCTCGCTCCGCAAGCTTGCCGAAGCCGGCATCGAACGGGTCTTCGTGCCAGACGAGGATCTGATTGGCCGTTTCATGGGCGAGGATTTCGTCGATATGAGCACCGGCGAGGTGATTGCCGAGGCCGGCGACGAGATCACCGAAGACCTTCTGAAGCGGATGGCCGACGAAGGCGAGAGCGAGATCAGCGTCCTGTTCATCGACAATGTCAATTACGGCCCGCATCTGCGCAACACGCTTGCCGCCGACCGCAACAACAGCCGCGAGGAAGCGCTTGTCGACATCTACCGGGTTATGCGCCCGGGCGAGCCGCCGACACTGGAAAGCGCGCACGCGCTGTTCGAAGGGCTGTTCTTCAGCTCCGAGCGTTACGACCTGTCATCGGTCGGCCGGGTGAAGATGAATTCGCGTCTCGACCAGGAGACCGACGATTCGCTTCGCATCCTGCGCCGTGAAGACGTGCTGGCGATCCTGCGCGTCCTTGTCGGCCTGAAGGACGGCCGCGGCGAGGTCGACGATATCGATCACCTCGGCAACCGCCGTGTCCGCTCGGTCGGCGAGCTGATGGAAAACCAGTACCGTGTCGGCCTGCTTCGCATGGAGCGCGCGATCCGCGAGCGCATGGGATCGGTCGAGATCGACACCGTGATGCCAGCCGACCTGATCAACGCCAAGCCCGCCGCGGCGGCGGTTCGCGAATTCTTCGGCTCGTCGCAGCTGTCACAGTTCATGGACCAGACCAACCCGCTGTCCGAGATCACCCACAAGCGCCGTGTCTCGGCGCTCGGGCCGGGCGGCCTGACCCGCGAGCGCGCGGGCTTCGAGGTGCGCGACGTTCACCCGACCCATTATGGCCGGATCTGCCCGATTGAAACGCCGGAAGGCCCGAACATCGGTCTCATCAACTCGCTGGCGACCTTTGCCAAGATCAACCGCTACGGCTTCATCGAGACGCCGTACCGCAAGGTCGTTGACGGCAAGGTGACCGACGAGGTCCGCTACATCTCGGCGATGGAAGAAGGCCGTTACACGATCGCGCAGGCGAATGCCGAGCTCGACAAGAAGGGCAAGTTCGTCGGCGAGCTGATCCCGATCCGCCGCGCCGGCGAGATCGGCCTTGCGCGTCCGACCGACATCGAACTCATGGACGTGTCGCCGAAGCAGCTGGTATCCGTAGCCGCGGCGCTGATCCCGTTCCTCGAGAATGACGATGCGAACCGCGCCCTGATGGGATCGAACATGCAGCGCCAGGCGGTGCCGCTTGTCCGCGCCGAGGCGCCGATCGTCGGTACCGGCTAGGAAGCAAGGGTTGCCCGTGACGCGGGCGTCACCATCGTGGCGCGCCGCGCCGGCGTGATCGACCAGGTCGACGCCACGCGGATCGTTGTCCGGGCCTCCGAGGAGAGCGCCGACGACGTCTCGCCCGTCGATATCTACTCGCTGCTGAAGTTCCAGCGTTCGAACCAGAACACCACCGTCAACCAGCGCCCGCTGGTCAAGGTCGGCGATCTGGTCCGCAAGGGCGACATCATCGCCGACGGCCCGTCGACAGAGGATGGCGAGCTGGCGCTCGGCCGGAACGTCCTCGTCGCTTTCATGCCCTGGAACGGCTACAACTTCGAGGATTCCATCCTGATTTCCGAGCGCATCGTCCGTGACGATGTCTTCACCTCGATCCATATCGAGGAATATGAAATCATGGCCCGCGACACCAAGCTCGGCCAGGAGGAGATCACCCGCGACATTCCGAATGTCGGTGAAGAGGCGCTGAAGAACCTCGACGAGGCCGGCATCGTGTATGTCGGTGCCGAGGTCGGCCCGGGCGACATCCTTGTCGGCAAGGTGACGCCAAAGGGCGAATCCCCGATGACCCCGGAAGAAAAGCTTCTTCGGGCCATCTTCGGTGAAAAGGCCTCCGATGTCCGCGACACCTCGCTGAAGCTGCCGCCAGGCGGTCATGGCACGGTTGTCGAGGTGCGGGTCTTCTCGCGCCGCGGCGTCGAGAAGGACGAACGTGCGCTGGCCATCGACCGCGCTGAAATCGACCGTCTCGGCAAGGACCGTGACGACGAGCGGATGATTCTCGAGCGCGGCTTCCACGGCCGTATGGCGGAGCTTCTCGACGGCCAGGCCGTCGCCTCCGGTCCGAAGGGAATCAAGTCTGGCACCAAGCTGACGGCAGCGATGCTGGAGGACATGCCAAAGTCGCAATGGCAGCAGATCTCGGTGAAGGACGACAAGGTCCAGAAGCTGGTCGAGGCCCAGATCGCGAACTTCGACAGCGCCGTCCAGCAGCTCCAGGCCAGGTTCAATGACAAGGTCGACAAGCTTCAGGCCGGTGACGAACTGCTTCCCGGCGTGATGAAGATGGTCAAGGTCTTCGTCGCCGTGAAGCGCAAGCTCCAGCCCGGCGACAAGATGGCCGGACGGCACGGCAACAAGGGCGTGATCTCGCGCATCGTGCCGGTCGAGGACATGCCGTATCTTGATGACGGCACGCCGATGGATATCGTTCTGAACCCGCTCGGGGTTCCGTCACGGATGAATGTCGGACAGATTCTCGAGACGCATCTCGGCTGGGCCGCGCGCGGCCTCGGCAAGCAGATCGGGGCAGCGGCGGAAGCCGCGCGTGCATCGAGCGATACGAAGACGCTTCGCAAGTCGCTGTCGGGCATCTACAGCTCCGAACAGTACAAGGGCGAGCTCGAGGTGATGGATGATTCGCAGATCATCGAGCAGGGCGAGCTTCTCGGCCGCGGCGTCCCGATGGGAACGCCGGTGTTCGACGGTGCCCGCGAGGCCGATGTGATCTCGCTGCTGGAAAAGGCGGGTCTCAGCAAGACCGGACAGGAAGTGCTGACCGACGGCCGTACCGGCGAGCAGTTCGACCGGCCGGTCACGGTGGGCTACATCTACATGCTGAAGCTCCACCACCTCGTCGACGACAAGATCCACGCCCGTTCGATCGGCCCGTACTCGCTGGTCACGCAGCAGCCGCTCGGCGGCAAGGCGCAGTTCGGCGGACAGCGTTTCGGCGAGATGGAGGTCTGGGCCCTCGAGGCGTATGGTGCCGCCTACACGCTGCAGGAGATGCTGACGGTGAAATCGGACGACGTTTCGGGTCGCACGAAGGTCTATGAGGCCATTGTCCGCGGCGATGACGATTTCGAGTCGGGCATCCCCGAATCCTTCAACGTTCTGGTCAAGGAGCTCCGCTCGCTCGGCCTGAACGTCGATCTTCACGAAGCCGAATACTGATCGCGTCCGCACTTTTCCGGATGACGCCACCTTCCGTTGGGAGATGACATAAATGAACGACTTGATGAACCCTTTCGGGCAAAACCAGGGCCCCCAGAGCTTTGACAAGATTCGGATCTCGATCGCATCGCCGGAGCGCATTCGCTCCTGGTCGTTCGGCGAGATCAAGAAGCCCGAGACCATCAATTACCGTACCTTCAAGCCGGAGAAGGACGGGCTGTTCTGCGCCCGCATCTTCGGCCCTGTCCGCGACTATGAATGCCTCTGCGGCAAGTACAAGCGGATGAAGTATCGCGGCATCATCTGCGAGAAGTGCGGCGTCGAGGTGACGCTCTCGAAGGTCCGCCGCGAGCGGATGGGCCATATCGAGCTTGCCTCGCCGGTGGCGCACATCTGGTTCTTGAAGTCGCTTCCGAGCCGCATCGGCCTTCTTGTCGACATGACGCTGAAGGATCTGGAGCGGGTCCTGTATTTCGAGAATTTCGTCGTCATCGAGCCGGGGCTCACCTCGCTGACCAAGGGCCAGCTGCTGTCGGAAGAGGAATATTACGACGCGCAGGACGAGTTCGGCGATGACGCCTTCGAGGCCAGCATCGGCGCCGAGGCAATCAAGAAGATCCTCGAGGCGATGGATATCGAGGAAGAGCGCGTCAAGATCCGCGAGGAGCTTGCCGAGACCGGGTCCGAGGCGAAGCGCAAGAAACTCGTCAAGCGCCTGAAGCTCGTCGATTCCTTCCGCGAGTCGGGATGCCGCCCCGAATGGATGATCCTCGACGTGATCCCGGTCATCCCGCCGGAGCTTCGCCCGCTCGTGCCGCTTGACGGCGGCCGTTTCGCGACCTCCGACCTGAATGATCTGTACCGCCGGGTGATCAACCGCAACAACCGCCTGAAGCGCCTGATCGAGCTTCGCGCGCCCGACATCATCGTCCGCAACGAAAAGCGGATGCTGCAGGAAGCCGTCGACGCGCTGTTCGACAATGGCCGCCGCGGCCGCGTCATCAGCGGCGTCAACAAGCGCCCGCTGAAGTCGCTGTCCGACATGCTGAAGGGCAAGCAGGGCCGGTTCCGTCAGAACCTGCTCGGCAAGCGGGTCGACTATTCCGGCCGTTCGGTCATCGTGGTCGGTCCGGAACTGAAGCTTCACCAGTGCGGCCTTCCGAAGAAGATGGCGCTGGAGCTGTTCAAGCCGTTCATCTATTCGAAGCTGGAACTCTACGCGATGGCCAGCACCGTGAAGATGGCCAAGCGCATGGTGGAAAAGGAACGTCCGGAAGTCTGGGACATCCTTGAAGAGGTGATCCGCGAGCATCCGGTGATGCTGAACCGGGCGCCGACGCTGCACCGGCTCGGCATCCAGGCGTTCGAGCCGGTTCTTGTCGAGGGCAAGGCGATTCAGCTTCACCCGCTGGTCTGTACCGCCTTCAACGCCGATTTCGACGGCGACCAGATGGCCGTCCACGTGCCGCTGTCGCTGGAAGCTCAGCTCGAGGCGCGGGTTCTGATGATGTCGACGAACAACATCCTCAGCCCGGCCAACGGCAAGCCGATCATCGTGCCGTCGCAGGACATCATTCTCGGCCTCTACTACATGTCGCTCGAGCGCGAGAACGAGCCTGGCGAGGGCATGGTCTTTGCCAACATCCAGGAGATCCTGCTGGCACTCGGCAACGGGTCGGTCAGCCTCCACGCCAAGGTGAAGGCGCGTGTCGCCACCCGTGACGAGGAAGGCAACCGTGTCATCGAGGTCATCGAGACGACCCCGGGGCGGGCGCAGCTTGCCGATCTTCTGCCGGACAACAGGAACTGCTCCTTCGACCTGGTCAACAAGCTGATGACCAAGAAGCAGGTCAGTGACGTGATCGACCATGTCTATCGCCACTGCGGCCAGAAGGACACGGTGATCTTCTGTGACCGCCTGATGGCGCTCGGTTTCGGGCAGGCCTGCAACGCTGGCATCTCGTTCGGCATCGCCGACCTGACGACGCCGGACCTGAAGGAGAAATACGTCAACGAGGCGGAAGCCCAGGTGAAGACCTTCGAGCAGCAGTATCTCGACGGCCTGATCACCCAGGGTGAGAAGTACAACAAGGTTGTCGACGTCTGGTCGCGCTGTTCGGATCTCGTCGCCGACGAGATGATGAAGGGCATCTCGACCATCCGTGACGGCGAGCCGATCAACTCGGTCTGGATGATGGCGCATTCCGGTGCCCGCGGCTCGGCGGCGCAGATCAAGCAGCTTGCCGGCATGCGCGGACTGATGGCCAAGCCGTCCGGCGAGATCATCGAGACGCCGATCATCTCGTCCTTCAAGGAAGGCCTCAACGTTCTCGAATATTTCAACTCCACGCACGGCGCCCGCAAGGGACTTGCCGACACGGCGCTGAAGACGGCGAACTCGGGCTACCTGACCCGCCGGCTGGTCGATGTCGCGCAGGACTGCATCGTGAACATCGAGGATTGCGGCACCAGCAAGGGGCTGACGGTCCGCGCCGTGATGAACGGGAGCGATGTCGTCGAAAGCCTATATGACCGCATCCTTGGCCGGATCCTGGCCTCGGACATGGTCGATATCGGCACCGGCGAGGTGATTCTCGCCGCCGGCGAGATGGTGACCGAGGAACATGCCGAACTCATCGAATCGGCCGGTGTCGACCAGGCGCATATCCGCTCGGCGCTCCTGTGCGAGGCGCAGACCGGGATCTGCGGCCAGTGTTACGGCCGTGACCTTGCCCGCGGCACGTCGGTGAATATCGGCGAAGCCGTCGGCGTCATCGCGGCGCAGTCGATCGGCGAGCCGGGAACGCAGCTGACGATGCGGACCTTCCACGTCGGCGGCGCCGCGCAACGGGGGGCCGAGCAGTCGAACATCGAGGCGGCCATCGGTGGCAAGGTGAAGCTGGAGAACGAGGCTCTGGTGAAGGACCGCGAGGGAAGCCAGATCGTGATGACCCGCAATACCGAGCTTCTGCTTCTCGACGAGCAGGGCCGCGAGCGCGAGCGCCATCGCCTGCCATATGGCGGCAAGCTGTTCGTCAAGGCCGGCCAGGACGTGGCCGCCGGCGATGTGCTGATCGAATGGGACCCTTACACGATGCCGATCATCGCCGAACTTCCCGGAACGGCGAATTACGTCGACCTGACCGAGGGTATTTCGGTTCGCGAGGTCACCGACGATGCGACCGGCATTTCCAGCCGCGAGGTCATCGACTGGAAGGCATCCGCCGGCGGCGCCAACCTGCGCCCGCGAATCACGCTTCGTGACGACAAGGGCGAGGTGCTGACGCTGACCAACGGTCTCGAGGCGCGTTACTTCATGTCGGCCGGGGCAATCCTGTCGGTCGATAACGGTGCCGCCATCCAGGCAGGTGACGTGCTGGCGAGGATTCCGCGCGAATCCTCGAAGACGCGTGACATCACCGGTGGTCTGCCGCGGGTCGCCGAGCTATTCGAAGCCCGCAAGCCGAAGGATTTCGCCGTCATCGCCGAGGCCGAGGGCCGCGTCGAATTCGCCAATGACTACAAGGCCAAGCGGCGCATCCGAGTCGTTCCGGTCGAGGGCGACGGCGAACCGGTCGAATATCTGCTGCCGAAGGGCCGCCAGCTGGCGGTCAATGAGGGTGACGTCGTTCGCAAGGGCGACCTTCTACTCGACGGCAGCCCGGTCCCGCACGACATTCTGGCGATTCTCGGTGTCGAGGAGCTTGCCGCCTATCTGGTCAAGGAAATCCAAGACGTCTACCGTCTTCAAGGCGTGAAGATCAACGATAAGCACATTGAGGTGATCGTTCGCCAGATGCTGCAGAAGGTCGAGGTCACCGATGCCGGCGACAGCACCTTCCTGATCGGCGAGCAGGTCGACCGCGAGGAATTCGCGACGTCGAACGCCGCGCTCGAGGCCGAAGGCCTGCGGCCGGCAGCCGCGCATCCGGTGCTTCTCGGAATCACCAAGGCGTCGCTGCAGACACGCTCCTTCATCTCCGCCGCGTCGTTCCAGGAAACGACCCGCGTCCTGACCGAGGCTTCGGTCAGCGGGCGCCAGGACACGCTTGAAGGTCTGAAGGAGAATGTCATCGTCGGCCGCCTGATCCCGGCCGGTACCGGTTCGGTGATGAAGCGGCTTCGCCGCATCGCCGCCGACCGTGACAAGGTCATCATGGACGAGCGCGCCGCCGCGGCGCCGGCGCTCGAGGCCATGGATGCGCCGTCGGCCGAGGGCTTTGCCGAAGCGGCCGAGGACGCCCAGAACGAGGCCTGAGGGCCGCAATCCGGCCGGTTTCGACTGGCCGGATAAATTTCAGCGAAACTGGCGGCTGGCGCTAAAAACAGCTTGACCCGCCAGCGGCGCTGACATAGGTTCCGCTCACCTTTTGATGCAGGTGGTGGCTCACACCGGCGCAGCGCGCCACAGTCGAGCCAGACGCTGTATCGGTATATTGGTGACGAAAACAGGCCCTTCCGGGCCCTGGAAACGGGGAGGTCTTCCTGAAAGATCGGGGAGTCCGGCCCTGATGCACGCTTGGTGCATTTCTTTGGTTGAGATGAAAAAGGGGCAGCAATGCCAACGATTAACCAGCTGATCCGGCATGGACGCAAGCGTCCTGTCGCCCGTACAAAGGTCCCTGCGATGGAATCCTGCCCGCAAAAGCGCGGCGTGTGCACGCGGGTCTACACCACCACGCCGAAGAAGCCGAACTCGGCTCTGCGTAAGGTCGCGCGGGTTCGCCTGACCAACGGTTTCGAGGTTTCGAGCTACATTCCCGGCGAGGGCCATAACCTGCAGGAGCACTCGGTTGTCCTTATCCGCGGCGGACGCGTGAAGGACCTTCCCGGCGTGCGCTACCACATCATTCGCGGCACGCTCGACACCCAGGGTGTGGCCGACCGTCGTCAGCGTCGTTCGAAATACGGCGCGAAACGCCCGAAGTAAGCAAGAGGCCGATATGTCACGTCGTCACCGCGCCGAAAAACGTCCTGTCCTTCCCGACGCGAAGTTCAAGGACACCGTTGTTTCCAAATTCATGTCCTGCCTGATGTATGACGGCAAGCGTTCGACTGCCGAAAAGATCGTCTATGGCGCCTTTGACCGCATCGAGGAGAAGTCCGGCAATGAGCCGGTGAAGGTTTTCCATGACGCGCTGGACAATGTCCGTCCGCATCTTGAAGTTCGCTCACGCCGTGTCGGCGGCGCGACCTACCAGGTTCCGGTCGAGGTTCGCGCCGAGCGCGCGCAGGCGCTTGCCATCCGCTGGCTGATCGACAGCTCGCGCAAGCGCGGCGAGACAACCATGGTGGACCGCCTGTCGGCCGAGCTCATGGATGCCGCCAACAACCGTGGCAACGCGGTAAAGAAGCGCGAAGACACCCACAAGATGGCGGAGGCGAACCGCGCCTTCTCGCATTACCGCTGGTAGAGCCCTCGGCAGGAGATCCAGGACATGGCACGTGATTACACTCTAGAGCGTTACCGGAACTTCGGCATCATGGCGCACATCGATGCCGGCAAGACGACCGCCACCGAGCGGATCCTCTATTACACCGGTCGTTCGCACAAGATCGGCGAAGTCCATGACGGCGCCGCAACCATGGACTGGATGGAGCAGGAGCAGGAGCGCGGAATCACCATTACCTCCGCTGCCACGACCTGTTTCTGGTTCCGTACCGACGATGGCAGCACGCCGTCGGGCGGTTACGGCGACGATTCCGAAGCGGCAAAGTTCCGTTTCAACATCATCGACACCCCGGGCCACGTTGACTTCACCATCGAGGTTGAGCGTTCGCTCGCCGTTCTCGACGGCGCCGTATGCGTTCTTGACGCAAACGCCGGTGTCGAGCCGCAGACCGAGACGGTATGGCGTCAGGCTGACCGCTATTCGGTGCCGCGGATCGTCTTCGTCAACAAGATGGACAAGATCGGCGCCGACTTCTTCAACTGCGTCGACATGATTAAGGACCGCACCGGTGCCATCCCGGCTCCGATCCAGATGCCGATCGGCGCCGAGAACGAGTTCGCCGGCATCGTCGATTTCATCGAGATGAAGGAATGGGTGTGGAATTCCGAGGACCTCGGCGCGAGCTGGGTTGTCCAGGACATCCGCCCCGAGCTTGCCGACAAGGCCGCCGAAATGCGCGCTGCGCTTGTCGAGCTTGCGGTCGAGCAGGACGACGATGCCATGGAAGCCTTCCTTGAAGGTGAGGAGCCGGACGAAGCCACCCTTCGCCGGCTTATTCGTCTCGGCACCCTGAACATGTCGTTCGTCCCGGTCCTGTGCGGATCGGCATTCAAGAACAAGGGCGTCCAGCCGCTTCTGAACGCGGTCATCGACTTCCTTCCCGGCCCGCTTGACGTTCCGGCCTACACTGGTTTCGCGCCTGGCGACGCTTCGGAAACCCGCGATATCGAGCGCAACGCCGACGATGCCGAGCCGCTTTCGGGTCTTGCCTTCAAGATCATGAACGACCCGTTCGTCGGATCGCTGACCTTCCTGCGGATCTATTCCGGCAGCCTGAAGAAGGGCGACAGCATCCTGAACTCGACCAAGGGCAAGAAAGAGCGCGTCGGTCGGATGATGATGATGCACTCGAACAACCGCGAGGAGATCGAGGAGGCATTTGCCGGCGATATCGTCGCGCTTGCCGGCATGAAGGAAACCACGACCGGGGATACGATGTGCGATGCGTCGAAGCCGGTCGTCCTCGAGACCATGACCTTCCCTGATCCGGTGATTGAGATCGCCGTCGAGCCGAAATCGAAGAACGACCAGGAAAAGATGTCGGCCGGTCTGCAGCGCCTTGCCGCCGAGGACCCGTCCTTCCAGGTCAGCTCCGACCCTGAGTCCGGCCAGACAATCATGCGCGGCATGGGCGAACTTCACCTCGATATCCTTGTCGACCGCCTGAAGCGCGAGTTCAAGGTTGAGGCGAATATCGGTGCGCCGCAGGTTGCCTATCGCGAGACCATCACCCGCGAGGCCGAGATCGACTACACCCACAAGAAGCAGTCGGGTGGTTCCGGTCAGTTTGCGCGCGTGAAGATGATCTTCCGGCCGCTTGCCGAAGGCGGGTACAACTTCACCAACTCGGTCGTCGGCGGCTCGGTCCCGAGGGAATATGTCCCCGGCGTCGAGAAGGGCCTCGAGCAGGCGAAGGAAACCGGCAGCATCGCCGGCTTCCCGGTGATCGATTTCGAAGTCGAGCTGATCGACGGCGCAAGCCACGACGTCGACTCGTCTGTCCTGGCCTTCGAGATTGCGGCCCGCGCCGCATTCCGCGAGGTCATGCAGAAGGCGTCGCCGAAGCTTCTGGAGCCGGTGATGAAGGTCGAGGTTCTGACCCCCGAAGAGTATATGGGCGACATCATCGGCGACCTGAACAGCCGCCGCGGCAATGTCGGCGGGATGGACCAGCGCGGCAACGCGCGCGCCATCGAGGCCATGGTCCCGCTGGCCAACATGTTCGGCTACATCAACACGCTTCGTTCGATGAGCCAGGGCCGCGCCCAGTATTCGATGCAGTTTGACCACTACGAACAGGTTCCGCAGGCGGTGGCTGACGAAGTCCGCGCCAAGATGGCCTGAAGATAAGCAAGAGACAGGAGACGGATAGGATGTCCAAGGAGAAGTTTGATCGATCCAAGCCTCACGTGAACATCGGCACGATTGGCCATGTTGACCACGGCAAGACGACGCTGACGGCGGCGATCACGAAGGTGATGGCGGAGGCCGGCGGTGCAG
>JAYYLR010000187.1:0-9265 GCA_036143955.1 Pseudomonadota bacterium
CCGATGATGGGGCCAGGATCTGCCGGGCATGGCTTCTCAACGGGCATGCGGACAACCCTCATCACCTGGCAGCCGGTCAATTGCTCTCCCTCGCCAAAGGTCAACCGGTGGCAAGGTTCCTGAGCCAGGCTACGTCTGATCTGTCGAACATTGACGTCGCTGAAACGGATCTCTGGCAATATTTCTGCCCGCCTGCAGCCGAGGCTGACCGGGACGCCCAGAACATGGCGGCTGAAATAACCCGTCGCCGCAGGCTGTCGTCCGTTGAGCCGGCAAGGCACCCTCTGGCCGATCCGGCAAACGAACTGCTGTTCACGGCCAACGCATTGTTCTCGCCGCCACTTGATCCTGACTCACCAAACATTCCACCGGCCCTGCGCGCTGAGGCCCGACGCTTTACCGAACAACCGCAGGATTTCTGGTACGACCACCCTGTGCCTCTTGATGCGGCACCTTCTGAAAATGAAATTCTCTACGGACTGGCAAATCTGGACGAAGCGCTGGCTCAGGAATGCGCACTTGGCACCCTTCCCGACTCAGCCCGTATCGATCTCGCCATGTCGATCTCGGTGACCCATGAAGGCATGGAAACGCTTGCCTCGGATTATGTCCGCGATCTGATCTCCCGCCATCTGAAACTCAGGCATCTTCGTGTTTTCCTTTTTGACGAAAGGCACTGTCGCAAGATTGTTGGGGCGGTCTGCGCAGGTGACAGCCAAGCCGAGACCGTGTTCGGCGTCAACGGCGCCTATGGGCGCCATTACAGCTTTCTGAAAGCCGTTCTTCTTGTCTGGCAGATGGCTGTAAATCCAAGAATTCGCTTCACCTTCAAAATCGATCTGGATCAGGTGTTCGAACAGGCCGCGCTTCGCACCCACACGGGACGGAGTGCCCTGCAGTTGCTTTGCAACCCGCTTTGGGGTGGGCGTGCTGTGGATCATCTTGGCCGTGATGTCGAGCTGGGCATGCTTGCCGGTGGCCTCGTCAATGAAAGTGACTCCCAACGCGGCCTCTTTGTGCCAGATGTTACAAGACCGGACACGGCTTCGCTCATCACGAAGCTTGGATCAAGACGCGTGTTTTGTCCGCAATGGCCGCAGGCCATTTCGACGGAAGCCGAAATCATGCAACGCGACGGCGGCTGCCAACGTGTCCATGTTACGGGTGGCACAACCGGAATTTGTGATATGGCGCTTCGGAGATGGAAGCCGTTTACGCCAGGCTTCATCAATCGTGCTGAAGACCAGGCTTACGCCCTGTCGGCGTTCGACGGTGACGGATATCTTGCGCATCTTCACGCGCCAGGCCTTATCATGCGCCATGACAAGCAGGCATTTGCCGCGCGCGCAATGGCACGTGCCGACGCCGGCAAGGCCATCGGTGACATTGAACGGCTGATGCTTTTCAGCCGTTATGCCGTTCTTCACGGGAATGGATTCGACACCCTCCGGAACCACCTGTGGCCTTTCACCTCCTGCTTCCTTCATCCAAGGGCGCCGGCTCTGGCAGGTCTGATCTTTGCCCTGGACGGCGCAGTCGAGGGTGGACGCTATGTCGCCGAGGGAGCGTCGCGGCTTACCCGCTGCCTCGAATTTTGCCAAGCCGGCATGGCCGATCAGTTGGCTCTGGAGAAAAGCGGCTGGCAGGCCGTCTACGACGGCCTGAATGCCGAACGCAAACCACCTGCCGGGCTGACTGACACAATTGCCGCCGCGATGACCGAAAGATCAGGATAGTCGTCCCGATCGCTAGCTAGCGACCGGAAGAGTCGCCGCGGACCAGCTCCGCGACTCAATCTCGTGATTGTCAGCCTCGACAGCTCTGCGCATCTTGGTGGCAAGTCCGGGGATGGCAGACTCGACCCGCCGCCAGGACGGAATGAACGGCGTTTCCATCGGTGAATAGGTAAAGTCGTCACCGGCACGCATGATGTTTTCGGCGAAAAGCTCAACCGCTTTTTCCTCGACGTTGATGTCGTAGGCAAGGCCATTCAGTTCGGCATCGCTCTGGTAGAAATTGATCATATCGAGTGCAATTCGGAAATAGGTCGCCTTGATGGTCCGGAACGTACTCTGGTTGAAACAGTGGCCCTGTGTCGCCAGCTTGCGGATCAGGACCTTGGTGATATCGATCGACATGCGTGACAGGCCACTGGTGGCGTCGGTCTCTGACAGGCTCTGGTGTTTGTGATCATACCTGGCGGCAATGTCGACCTGACAGATTCTGTTGCTTGCCTGATTGCGTTGCATCTCGGAAAGGACACCGACCTCGAGACCCCAGTCAGAGGGAATTCGCAGTTCAGGGATGAGTGATCGCCGGAAGGAAAATTCGCCGGCCAGGGGATACCGGAAACTCCGCATGAAACTCAGGTAGTCATTGGGGCCAAGCACCCGCTCCATCGCCAAAAGAAGTGGCGATACGAGAAGACGTGACACCCTGCCGTTCATTTTTCCGTCAGCAACCCTGGCGTAATAGCCCTTGCAGAATTCGAACTGAAAATTCGGATTGGCAATCGGGTAGAACAGGCGCGCCAGAAGTGCGCGGTCATAGGTCAGGATATCACAGTCGTGAAGTGCGACGGCGTCAGCCTTGCCGCGCGCCTGGGTATAGCCGATGCAGCACCAGACATTGCGCCCCTTTCCGGCCTCGATCGGATCGAAACCGGCATCCTCAAGCTCCCGGTGGATGGCGCGAAGACGCGGACCGTCATTCCACAGCATGGAAAACGGCATGTTCAGGTTTTTGAAGAAGCTGTAAGCCCGCTCATATCCGTCGCGGTCGGCTCCGTCCAGACCGATGATCACATGCTGCAGATAGTCGGTCTTGCTGATCTGCTCGACGATATCGCCAAGTGCCGGACCGTCGATCTCCGACAGCAGGCTGGGGAGTATCAGTTCCATCGGACGGTAACCGGAAAACAGCTTCAGATCGCTTTCCAGTTCGGCCGTCGATTTGGTCTCGAAATTATGCAGGGTGGCGACAATGCCGCTTTGTGAAAAATCACCCATAATTGTATCCCTCCCTCACCTTGATTGTGCTCAACGCCTTCATCGCAGCTTCAATCCAGCCATGGGGTGCCGCCTGGCTTGCGGTGATCACGCGTGATGGCGGATGCGGCAGGTCCATCGCCTTTGCACCCGGCCGTGGTATGACGCAGGCGATATCGGCCTGCTGAAGCATTTCAATGTCATTCTCGCCATCGCCGAACCCAACAATGCAAAGCCTCGATCCCACATCGCGATAGGCCGACCTCAGTGCAAAATTGTAACCAGCCTTGTCATGCCGCCCGGAGAGATTGCAGACCCGCCCGCCTCTTTTGATCGCAAGGCCGGCTGTCTTTGCCTCGTTGACAAGTTCGGCAAAGGCTTTGGCGTTCCCTGAAAAAACGAACGGCGCCGTGTATTCCCGCTTCATCGCCAATGCAAGTGCATTTCCGCGCAGGCCCAGATGGCGGGACTGATCATGTGGCGGCATGTCGGCGAGGAACCGGCATTCGTCGCGCAGCGCCAGACTGATCGACCGGTCCCATATTGATTTCAAGTTCTTCAGCGACGTCCCGCGCGGATTTCCGGGCGTCCGTCTCATGGCCATGGGCGCCATCAGATCCGTGTTGCCGATGCCGGCACCATTTTCAAAAACATATGGCAGCCGCGCCCCAAGAGACGAACAGAAACTGTCGATTTCCCGCCTTGTCTTGCTGGAGTTCGGAACAATCTTGATGCCGCTGTCGATCAGATCCAGAAGCCCGTCGCGTATCGGCCTGAAACCGAAATCCTCATGACCAAGCAGCGTACCATCAAGGTCGGTCATGAACATGATGCTCACCGGCTGTTCTTGCGGCATGACGGCACCCCCCAAAACTCAAACACGCGTCTTTGTGGACGAACCTTACGATGCGCGAAAGAGCATTTATTGCGCGGTATTGGTGCATAATTTGCAGCAGGCAGCCGTTCAGCCTAAGGTGGCCTGCCTGCGGAGGCGGGAGCCAGCTGGCGTCATGGCGGGGGTATGTCACGTGCCGGCACAGAATCCAGCACGACAACAGCTTGTTATGCCTATCAGTGGCGCATGGTCGAGCGGGCCGTCCTAGTCGGGCGCTCTTTCAGCCCAGCCGGCAAACATCTTCTCGAGAACCACAACGACGTAGTAGAGCGCGATTCCGAGAACAGCCAGCGCGATCAGGACGGCAAACATCAGCGGATAGTCCGAATTTGTTTTGCCACTGTCGAAAAGCGCACCGAGACCCCGGCCATGGGGTGACACGATCTCCATCAGATTGGTGCCGATGAAGGCAAGTGTGACAGCCACCTTCAGGGCGCCGAAGAATTCAGGAAGTGTTTTCGGCAAGGCTATCTTCCAGAAAATCGTCAGTTGAGACGCGCCGAGCGAACGCAGGATATCACGGTATTCGGGTTCCAGCGTCGACAGGCCGATCGAGACCGAAACGGCGATCGGGAAGAAGGAGATCATGAAGGCGATCAGCACCGTGTTCAGATCATGCTGGCCGACAAACATCAACGCCACTATCGGCACCACCGTCGCCTTGGGGATGGCGTTGAACCCTACCAGCAGAGGATAGAGGCCTTCACGCATGACCTTTGAGAAACCCATCACCATGCCGAGCAACACACCTACGGCGATGGCGATCAGAAGACCGACGACGGTTCGCCACAATGTTTCCCAGCCGAAGGTCAGGAAAAGTCCCTTGAACCGCCAGAAAGCCGGCCAGAGATCGCTTGGCGATGCCATCTTGTAGTTCGGCCAGCCATTGACCCAGACAAGCCCTTCCCAGAACAGAAGGAAAATGATCATCGCGAGGATGGGAACGAATACCTGTCTCATGCCGCAGGCTCCTCCCCCTTGCGGGCAATCCTGATCTGTTCCCGCAGAACGTTCAGCATGTCGGTGGCTTCCGGCGTGTATAGCTGGTCAAGGGACCGTGGCCCGCGCTGTGGCAGGGACTGACTGTACTGCACCGTCGCCGGCCGACCGGACAGAACGATGACCTCGTCGGCAAGAAAGATGGCCTCGCGCAAATCGTGTGTAATCAGCACGCCGGTAAACGGCTCCTCTTCGCGAAGCCGATGCATGGTCAGCCACAGATCCTCGCGCGTGAAGGCGTCGAGGGCACCGAAAGGCTCGTCCAGTATGAGAACCTCCGGCCTGTGGACCAATGCACGACACAGAGAAGCTCGCTGGCGCATTCCGCCCGACAGTTCGGACGGGCGCTTGTCCTCGAACCCCGACAGCCCGACAAGCCTCAGCAGGTCGCGGGCACGGGCTTCGCGGTCTGACGGGCTGAGATCATTCGGCACGATTTCCAGCGGCAGCATCACATTCTTGAGGATGCTGCGCCATTCCAGAAGAACCGGATTCTGGAAAGCCATGCCGACGGTCGAGCGCGGCGACGTCACCTTCTCGCCCTGGAGCCAGACGCTGCCCTCATCGGGCTTCAGCAACCCGGCAACAAGCCTCGTGACGGTCGATTTTCCGCATCCGGATGGACCGACGATGGCACTGAACCCGTTTTCAGGCACGCTTAGCGTTAGCCTGTCCAGCACCGGGAGATTCCCGGAATTGGTGTTAAAGGTATGCGAGACCCCGTCGATGACGATCAGGTCGGTGTCGTTCGATGTCTTCATTCATGCTGCCATTGTGAGGAATGCAGCCCGGTTTGCCGGGCTGCACCGATGTGGTCTGTCAATTCACCTTGAACCCGCCGGATGGCAGATAAGCGTCAGTGAAATACAGGGACGCGTTAGGCGCGGCCTTGTAGTCGTAGGTCTCGCTCAACTGGTCGACAGCCGCCGCAAAGCGCGCCGTATCGATCCCGCCCATGCCGTTGGCCTTCACATAGTCGGTCAGCACATTGGCATCGATGGCCAGCTTCAGGCGCCGCTCCTCAAGAGCTGCGTCGGCCGCCGGGTTCCGCTTCACAAGTGCCGCCGCGGCAGCGGTGGGATCGGCGATGGCGTCCTTCCAACCTGCAGCAACCGCTGCCAGGAACGCCTTCACCGTGTCGCCGTTGGCAGCGGCATACTCGGTGTTGACGATCACGGCATTGCCATAGAGCTTCAGGCCGTGGTCGGCCATCAGAATTGTCGAGATGTCATTTTCCGGCACACCAAGCCTTACCAGATTCAGATAGGACGAAAACGAGAACCCGGTGACAGAATCGACCTTGCCCTCGGCCAGCATCGGCTCGCGGGTCGGAAATCCGACCGGCTCGACCTTGATCTTGCCGATGTCGATATTGTTGGCCTTGGCGAAGGACGGAAACTGCGCCCAGGCGCCGTCCGGTGGCGGTGCGCCGAGAACCGATCCTTCGAGATCTCCGGGGCCGCTGATGCCAAGCGACTTGCGGCCGACCACCGCAAATGGCGGCTTGTCATAGACCATCATGACGGCCGTCACGGGCGCTCCGGGGTTCTGATCAAGGAATTTGATCAGGGAATTGATATCGGCGAAGCCGACGGGGAATGCGCCAGTGGCAACCTTTGGGATAGCGTCAAGCGATCCCTTGCCTGGCGAGATCTCGACCTCGAGACCGGCTGCAGAGAAATGGCCATTGTCAATGGCAAGAAAATACGGCGCCGAAGGCCCCTCGAACTTCCAGTCCAACGCGAACTGGACATTGGTCGCGGCATGGCTGCTTGCGCTCGCGATGCTTGCTGCGATCCCGAATGCGATCGCTTTGATGTTTGTATGAATCATTATTTTTCACTCCCAAGTCTCCGGGCCGTTTGATCGCGGACCCTATGCGCCTCAACTGCGCACCAATCCATCGTTTTCGGATAGTGCTTATTTTTTCTTACGGCGCTGCATTATCTTTGCAGGTTGATAAAAAAAAGCCAGTTATTTGACGGCAGCCGGCCCGGCAAAATCGACGGTCGCGCTTTTGGATGAAACGGGCCTGACAGAAGGCGGCCTGGAAAATGCCTTCTGGGGATATACGTCAGCGGCGTTGCCGATCCGGAAACAAAAAAGACGCTGAAAACCGAGGTTTCCAGCGCCTGATTTGGTGAGCGCGACAGGATTCGAACCTGTGACCCAGTGATTAAAAGTCACTTGCTCTACCAACTGAGCTACGCGCCCGTCATTCCGTAGAGATACGGGAAGATGAAAAGGGAAGGTGCCCGATCACCCGAGGAGGATATAGAGATTAGATGAAACCCTGTCCACTCCTTTTTCCCATGCACAGCCTGATGTTTTGACGGGTGAAGCAAGGTAGGCTGCCGGACAGCCGCATTCATCCGTAAAGCGGTGATCTGGTCCATCTTCCGCAACCGATTTCCGCCATCACGCGGAGCGCCATGTCAGCCGGAAACATACCTTTGTCACCTGCCATCCCCCTTGCCGAGACTTGAAGCAACATTGTCCGCTGTATCCATGCTACGGTTATGGGAAGGCGGCGCCCTGCCCGCCGGCACCTTAAGCTGCGGGCAGGCTGCATCGACGGGCGCCAACCGTTGAGATCGTTTGAGAAACTATAGGGAGATTCACACTTATGATCAGCGCGATAATCGGCATTCTGGGGTCCATAGGGATGGTGGTCGGCGCATTCATCTCTACGGGATCACTAACCGCATCATTCGACATGCCGGCGTTGCTGATCGTGGTCGCGCTGGCGCTGTTCTCGACGCTTGGAGCAAGCGGTAAACTGCCACGGGGAGCTTTGATCCGGCATTTCGGCGATGCGGCCGTTCGTGCGGGATGGATCGGATTTCTGATCGGGGTGATCATTTTCTGTTCGATCGTCGACCCGTCATCGCCCGACTTCATCGAATATCTGCTGCGGGCACTGGCCGTCGCCACATTGACGCCACTCTACGGCTACGGCCTGCAATTTCTGGCAAAGATCGCAGCGCCGCAAGGATGACCGCGGGCCACTTCCGGCACTCCTGTCGCTATATCAGGCGGTTCCGGTTTCCTGGAGCCTTGTGTCGCGCTGTTCAAGTGCGGTGAGAACCGCGGTCACCGAGGAAACGGTGTAGGGCACGAAACAGGTTGCGATCATCTTGATCCAGCAAGACGGAGTCAGCGTGCCGGTGAAAATCAGATCGCCATGGTTGATAAAGGCGAGGATTGTGCCGACAATAATCGCCACCATGGCCGAACGCTTTGCAACCTTGCGGCTGAAGAATACTGATGCTGCAAACTTGAAATCAAACATTAAGCAGACCCGGAGACATCATGTTTACGAAGATCTTTATCAGAACCTTCCCGTCCGCCGAGGAATGTGAACTATTCGAATCGATCTTGCAAACGAAATGGCCCGACCTGTTGAAGGATACGGCGGGTGTCACATTCCAGGCCTTTCGTAACGCGCAGGCGCCGCATATATCGACAGTGGTCTGGGAATTCCCCGACGAGCAGACGCAGCACTCCATCGAACAGCTGATCGAGGAGAACATCGTCCGTTTCACGAAAACACTGTCTCCGAAAACACTGACATTCTCCGGAAAGCGGGTCATGTATCTGAAGACCTGACGGCAGGGAACAGGTCAGCCTTATATTCTCTCGCCGCGCAGGTGAAACGCCGGTACGGTGGGTTACTTCACCGCGCCGATCTCGCGCATCTTGAGAACGACACTTGCCGGCACAAAGCTCGAGATATCGCCGCCATAACGACTGACTTCCTTCACGAACCGCGACGCAACGAAGTGCTGATGCTCTGCCGCCATCAGAAAAACTGTCTCAAGATCCCCATGCAACCGCTTGTTTATACTGGCCATTTGAAATTCTATTTCAAAGTCCGACACGGCGCGTAGCCCTCGAACAATGATCGAGGCCTTCTGGTCGCGGGCAAAGTCGGTCAACAGGTTGGAGAACTGCAAGACCCGGATGGGCGTCGTGACCGTACCGTCGTCAAAGATCCGTTTTGTCTCCGTCACCACCAGTTCGGTGCGTTCCTCGACACTGAGCAGCGGCCCCTTCCCGGCACTCGAAGCCACCGCGACGATCAACTCGTCACCAAGCCTGGCGGCCCGCTGGATAATGTCCATATGGCCAAATGTCAGAGGATCGAAGGTGCCGGGATAGATAACGATGCGCCGGCTCATTCTTCGGTCTCCGCAATCGCGGAATCGCCGTCGTTTTCCGCATCGGCCGCACTGCCATTGTCATTGCCTTCGTCTTCATCGTCATCGGCGTCGCGGATCAGGCCGGCGGAAACGACTTTCTCGTCTTCATTGTCGGCAACATCGAAAAGCCTGACGCCTTGCGTCTTGCGTCCGGCGATCCTGATCGAGTCGCCCTCGCCGCC
>JAYYLR010000188.1:0-4251 GCA_036143955.1 Pseudomonadota bacterium
GCGAATTGATAGCATCGCCGGCAGGAAAAACACATCGTCAAAGCGCCGTCTGACCTGCCATGACCGAATCTGGGCATCGGGTGTCATTTTTAGAATGATAGGGCCGGAACTCACTGCTACCGTCTGACAGGAATGCAGGAATGAGGTGCCCCATGTCCGAGATCGCAACCGACGCGCCGCAACGTACGCGCCGCCGCCGTCGCGGCGGCGAGGCAAGCCCGAAAAAGCCGTTTCTGGCCGAACAGCTTCCGTGGGGCGCGGCAACCTATCTCGACGATCCGACACAGCCGATTGACGCCGAAGGGGTGGAGGCCATCCATGAGGCAAGCATGCGGATTCTCGAGGAGATCGGCATCCTGTTCCTGAATGACGAGGCGCTCGATATCCTTCAGTCCGCCGGATGCGATGTCGATCGCGAGACCAAGCGCGTCCGCATGGATCGCGGTTTCGTGACCGAGGCGGCTGCCGAGGCGCCGGCCGAGTTCACCATCACCCCGCGCAACCACGACCGCGAGATCACCGTGGGCGGACGATACTTCAATTTCGGACAGGTGGCATCGGCGCCGAACGTGATGGATCTCGACCGCGGCCGGCGGATCGGCAACCGTGCCGATTTTCAGGATTTGCTTCGCCTGTCGCAGTCCTACAACTGCATGCATTTCAACTGCGGCTATCCGGTCGAGCCGATCGACATCCACGCCTCGATCCGGCATCTCGACGCGCATTACGACATCCTCACCCTGACCGACAAGGTGATCCACGCCTATTCCCTTGGTCCCGAGCGGATCGAGGATGTGATGGAGATGGTCCGCATTGCCGGCGGCATGACCGAAGACGAGTTCCGGTCCCGTCCGCACATGTTCACCAACATCAATTCCTCGTCGCCGCTGAAGCATGACTGGCCGATGCTTGACGGGGCGATGCGCGCGGCGCGCCGCGGGCAGGTGGTCTTAATCTCGCCCTTCACGCTTGCCGGCGCGATGGCGCCCGTCACCATTGCCGGCGCGGTGACGCAGCAGAACGCCGAGGGGCTTGCCGCGGTGGCGCTGCTGCAGCAGGTCAGGAAGGGCGCGCCCTGCGTCTATGGCGCCTTCACCAGCAATGTCGACATGAAGACGGGCGCGCCGGCCTTCGGCACGCCGGAATATGTCCGCGCGATGCAGATGTCCGGCCAGATGGCGCGGCGCTACGGCCTGCCCTGGCGCGCCTCGAACGCCAATGCCTGCAACGCACCCGACGCGCAGGCGATCTGGGAATCGGTCTTCTCGCTGCAGGGAAGCTGCTCCGGCCATGCCAACATGATCTATCACGCCGCCGGCTGGATGGAAGGCGGGCTGTCGGCGAGCTTCGAGAAGTTCGTCATCGACTGCGAGCTTCTTCAGCAGATCATCTACACCAACCGTCCGGTGCCGATGAGCGCCGACGACCTCGCCGTCGAGGCGATCGACGCCGTCGGCCCGTTCGGGCATTTCTTCGGCGCCGATCACACGCAGGAACGCTATCGCGACGCCTTCTACGCGCCGCTGATGTCGGACTGGCGCAATTACGAGAGCTGGGAGGAAACCGGCGCCGTCTGGACGCATGACCGCGCCAACGCCGCCTGGAAGCAGATCCTGGCCGAATATGAACAGCCGCCGATCGACCCGGCCATCGACGAGGAACTGTGCGCCTTCGTCGCCCGCCGCAAGGAGGAGGGTGGCGCCCCGACCGACTTCTAGGGCGAGTTAAACCACCGGGCCGGCATCCAGTGCGCGGCGAAACATCTCGGCATCGACATTGCCGCCCGACGCCACCGCGACCACGCAGCCTGCCCCGGCCGGAAGCCGCCCGTCGAGCGCCGCCGCCAGCGCCACCGCGCCGCCGGGCTCGATCACCAGCTTCAGGTGCCGGAACGCCGTCGCCATGCTGCGAAGCACCAGCTCGTCGTCGACCCCGAACCCGCCCGCCAGCGTCGTCCTGTTGATGGCGAAGGTCATCTCGCCGGGCGCCGGTGTCACCACCGCGTCGCAGATCGACCGTGCCGCCGGGTCCACCCGTTCGATCCTGCCGCTGGCAAGCGATCGGACGGTGTCGTCAAAGTCGGCCGGTTCCGCCGCCCAGACCTGTGCCTCCGGCAGCTCGTGCCTGATCGCCAGGCTGGTGCCGGCAATCAGCCCGCCGCCGCCGCAGCAGCTGACGACATGGTCCGGCACCGCCCCCGTCTCGCGGCACTGCGCGGTAATCTCCAGCCCGATCGTCCCCTGGCCGGCGATCACCCGCGCATCCTCGAAAGGCGGGATCAGCTCGGCGCCGCGCTCGGCGGCGATGGCGCCGCCGATTTCCTCGCGGCTCTCATTGTAGCGGTCATAGGTAACGACCTCGGCGCCATAGGCCTTCGTTCCCTCGATCTTCATCGCCGGCGCGTCCTCTGGCATCACGATGGCGGCGCGAATCCCGCGAAGCGCGGCGGCGCGGGCCACCGCCTGGGCATGGTTTCCGCTCGACCAGGCGACGACGTCGGTGACGCTGTCTGGCAGGCTCATCACCGTGTTGGTGGCGCCGCGAAGCTTGAAGGATCCCGTATGCTGGAGGCATTCCGCCTTCACCAGCAGCCGGAAGCCGAGACGCTCGTTCAGGAGCGGGGATTCGACAAGCGGCGTTCGCACCGCATAGGGGGCGATCCGCGTCGCGGCGGCGCGGATGTCGTCGATGCTGACGGCGGGGCGGGTCTGGTCGGTCATCGGGCTGTCCTCGGGCTGGCCTCATCTGCGGGTCCGGCCAGAGCCTAGCGGTGGCGGCGGCGGGCGGCAAGCCGCCATGGCGGCGGATTGCGGGCTTGTCTTCGCCGTGGGGCGGGCCTATTTTGGGCGCTTCACCAATACGGAACGGACTGTCCCATGTCGCAAGATGCTGCCACGCCGGCCTTCGCCGGATCCTACACCGCGCTGATCACGCCGTTCAGCAACGGGCGGGTCGACGAGGATGCGTTCCGAAAACTCGTCGAATTCCAGATCGAGAGCGGCACGCACGGCCTCGTGCCCGTCGGCACCACCGGTGAATCGCCGACCCTGTCGCATGACGAGCATGACCGCGTCATCGAGCTGTGCATCGAGCAGGCCGCCGGCCGCGTTCCGGTGATCGCCGGCGCCGGCTCGAACGCCACCGCCGAGGCGGTGCGCCTGGCGCGCCATGCCGCCGATGCCGGTGCCGACGGCGTGCTGATCGTCAGCCCCTATTACAACAAGCCGACGCAGGAAGGGCTGTACCGCCATTTCACTTCCGTCGCCGAGGCTGTCGATGTCGCCGTCATCGTCTATGACATTCCCGGCCGCTCGATCGTCCGGGTCGACGATGCCAATCTCGTTCGCATGAACGCGGCCTTCCCGAACATTTCCGGGATCAAGGACGCGACCTCCGAGGTCGGCCGCCCGCCGCGGATCCTGAACGCGCTCGGCAACGGGTTCGCTCAGCTGTCCGGCGAGGACGCGACGACGCTTCCCTATCTTGCCGGCGGTGGCCATGGCGCCATCTCGGTGACCTCGAACATCGCCCCGAAGGCGCTTGCCGACATGCACAATGCCTGGAAGGCCGGTGACGTGAAGATGGCGCAGGCGATCAATGCGCGTCTGATCAATCTTCACGACGCGATGTTCTGCGAGGCCAGCCCCGGGCCGGTGAAATACGCTGCCGAACGGCTCGGCCTGTGCAGCGCCGAGACGCGCCTGCCGCTGTGCGAGATTGCCGATGAAAGCAAGGCCCGTGTCGATGCCGCGCTGCGCGGCGCCGGGTTGATCAACTAGGCGGCCGTCCCCGGCGTGCCGGGGGCGGGCCTGTCCGACTGGCGGGAACGGATCCATGGCCAAGGGGCACATCACGACCGGCCGGGTGGCGGAAAACCGCCGTGCCAGGCACGAGTATGAAATCCAGGAACAGATCGAGGCCGGCCTCATCCTGAAGGGGAGCGAGGTGAAATCGCTTCGCACCGGCCGCGCCAGCATCGCCGAGAGCTATGCCGGCGAGGATACCGGGCGCCTGATGCTGTTCAACGCCAACATCCCGATCTACGAACCGGCACGCGAGAACCACGAGCCGCGCCGCCCGCGCGAGCTTCTGGTGAAGGCGCGCGAACGCAACAAGCTGCTCGGCCTGATCCGCCGCGAGGGCATGACGCTGGTCCCGCTTGTCCTCTATTTCAACGACCGCGGCGTGGCCAAGATCCAGATCGGGCTTGCCAAGGGCCGCCGCAAGCAGGACAAGCGCCAGGCGGCGAAG
>JAYYLR010000189.1:0-15558 GCA_036143955.1 Pseudomonadota bacterium
AATCTGGCGCAACGCCGGTCGCAACTGGATGCCGTCGATCTGAGTGATGAACTGCGTTTCACATTCAGGTCGACGAAGGCGGCGCCACGCAATTACGTCAGCGAGGCCGATATGGTGCTTGCCGATGTCGGCATTCTGGAAGTCGGCCAGTCGGCGCGGGAAGAGGGGTTCCACGCCGTCTGCATCGATACGATGAGCGACTCCGGTGTCGCGGCACTGCGATCTGTCCTTGATATCCCGGTCATCGGGCCTGGACGCGCCTCGATGCTGACCGCGATGCTTCTCGGCAGCCGGTTTTCAGTCGTCACCATGTGGAAGCACTGGTTCCATCTCTATGAAAAGACCATCAGCGACCTCAGTATCCAGGATCATGTCGCGTCGATCCGGTCCATTGACGTCGCGCCTGACAACCAGTCGCTCCTTGCCGGAAAGGAAGAGGATATCTTCCCGCTTCTTCTTGCCGAGGCCGATGCGGCCATCGCCGAAGACGGGGCGGACGTTATTCTGCTGGGCTCTACAACGATGCATCAGGCCCACAAGCATCTCAGCGACAATCTGGATGTCCCGGTGATCAATCCGGGTCCGCTGACATACAAGCTTGTCGAGGCCATGCTGGGGCTTGGCCTGTCGCACAGCCGCGCGGCCTATCCGGCATCACCCGTGCCGCGCACAGAGATGATTGCCGCGATGATGGCGGCAGCAGGACAATTCGAGCATTGAAGCATCCGGTCGTTCACCGGTTACGGTCGAGCGTGTTTTCACCCGCCATATAGACCCGAACTTCGGTAAAGCGCCCGGCGGCGGCGGTGAAGAAGTTGCAGTTCGATTTGTAGACAAGGCTGCCGTCATGAAGCGTGTTCGTAACGCGGAATCGGACCGCAATGTCCACCCCGTTGCCGGCGTCGACGAAATGGAACTGGTCATGGCGGACAGCCGCATGGTGCGACCACAGCCGTTCGAACATGCCGCCGATCTCACCATGTCCGGTGAGTGTCACGCCATGTGTTTCGACAGAGAAAACACAGTCTTCTGCAAGCGTCTCGAAAATAAGCCCGATATCCTGCTGGTCGACGCCGCGAAAATAGCGCAGCACGAGGGCCCTCAGGTCGCTCATGTCGGTTTCGCCTCGGCGAGATCGTTCCAGACCATCTGCGAGGTGATGGTTTCGCCTTCCAGTTCGAACCTGTCAATGAAGCGGACGCCGCTGAAGGCGGTGCCGTCCAGCCAGGTGCCGGACAGGGTGCCGTAACAGAATACGGTCGATCTGGTGCCGTGGTAGGCGGTATCGAAACATTCATATGTCTTGCTTACCGACCGGTACCGCGCGCGCGCCCAGGCTATCAGCTCCTCAAGCTCTGTGAAGCGCGCAGGCCCGGGAAATGTCATGCTGAAACTTTCGGACAGGTGCGATCTCGCGGCATCAAGATCACGCGCTTCCATCTTTGTCAGGAAATCCCGCACGATGTCCTCGGCCGGCCGAGGCGCCGTGGCCGGCACACGCCTTGTCCGGCCCCGCATGTAGTTCTCCGGATCGACCTCCTTGATGGTCACGGTAACGAAGTCCGCGGCGGCCCCGATCGAGGCGCAGGCGGCATCTGTCACACGTTCGGCGAGTCGCTGCCTGACTTCGCTGTCATACCCCTTGATCAGCGTGCATTCGATCAGCGGCATCTTGTCCCTCCTGTCGGGGCATCTGTTGAACCGGGCACTAAGGAATACTCTAATGTAACGGTGTTGAGGGCGTCAAAAGCTGATGGCCTTCACTCATTTTATGCTACGGTTTTTCAATGGAAACTCTTGCAAGAAAACTGATTTCGCGCGCCGCTGGACAAACATCCGTGGCTGTTGGCGATGTGGTGGTCTGCAAAGTCGATCTTGCGATGATCCATGATTCCGGCGGGCCGCGCCGGGTGAAGCCGATGCTGGAGCGCCTCGGCCGCCATGTCTGGGACAGGGACCGGGTCGTGGTGGTTACCGACCATTATGTTCCGGCCGATACGCAAGAGACGCGCGCCATCCAGGAACTGACCCGGCAATGGGTCGTCGATGAGGACATCAGCAACTTCTATGACCAGCAGGGGATCTGCCACGTCGTGCTGCCGGAGCGCGGGCACCTGTCGCCAGGCATGTTCTGCGTTGGCGGTGACAGCCATTCGCCAACCGGCGGCGCGTTCGGCGCCTACATGTTCGGCATCGGTGCGACCGAGATGGGCGGTGTTCTGGCGACCGGCGAAATCTGGCTTCGCGTTCCGGAAACCATTCTCATCCAGTGGGACAATCATCTTGGCCCCTATGTGACGGCAAAGGACATGATGCTGGCAGTCTGTGGCGAAATAGGCATGGGGGGTGGCCGTTATCAGGCCATCCAATATGCCGGGGCCGCGGTCCGGGACCTGTCGATGCAGGAACGAATGACCATGTCGAACATGGCGGCAGAGCTTGGCGCGCAGGCGGGGCTGATCGCCCCGGACGAGGTTACGGAGTCCTATGTGACCGCGGCAGGCGGTTCGATGTCCGATGACTGGACCGATTTCCGGATCGAGGCTGCCGACAGGCAGGAAGATCATCTGCGGTTCGACGCGGCGGCATTGTCGCCGCAGATCGCCGCGCCGCATTCGCCTGCCAATGCCGCCAATGCCGGTGAATTCAGTCATACGGCTTTCGATGTGGCCTATATAGGGGCCTGCACCGGTGCCAAATATGTCGACCTCGCGGCGGCGGCAACCGTGCTGAAAGGCCGCCACATTGCCAGCGGGATCACTCTGAAGGTCGCGCCGGCGAGCCGACAGGATCAGGATCGCGCCGCCAGGGAAGGCATCATGTCTGTTCTTGAGGATGCAGGTGCCCAGTTCCTCGCCAACAGCTGCGGGATCTGCGCAGGTTACGGCGAGGACAGGCTTGCCGATGACCAGATATGCCTGTCCTCGACCGCGCGCAATTTCAAGGGCCGTATGGGCGCGCCGGGATCGCAGGTTTATCTTGCATCGCCTTACACGGTCGCCGCCTCGGCGGTGGCCGGCGAAATGCTTGACCCACGCGACATGATGGAAGGTTGAACCATGGCGCGTCTCTGGCGGTTCGACGAGACCATCGACACGGATGTTCTGGCCCCGGGCAAATATATGAAGGCACCGCTGTCGGAGCTTGCGACGCACTGTCTTGAAGCCGTCCGACCCGAATTCGCCGGCGGTGTGAAGACCGGCGACGTGATGCTTGGCGCGCCGAACATGGGTGTCGGGTCATCGCGCGAGCAGGCGGCCGAGGTTCTGAAGCATCTTGGCATTTCCGCGGTAATCGCCCCGAGCTTTGCCGGTATCTTCTATCGCAACGCAATCAATCTGGGGCTTCCGGTGTTCACGCTGTCCGATGAACTCCACGCCCATGCCGGCCTTGTCGACGGTGCCGAAGTGGCGTTTGATTTTGACGAGGCTTCGCTGACTCTTGCCAGTTCGGGCGAGCTCCTTGAACTTGAGCCTCTGCCCGATTTTCTGCGCGACATGATCCTTGATGGCGGCCTGATCCCGCATCTGGAAAAGCGCTTTCAGGCAGACGCGGAGGCAGGTCAATGACGCTTCATAAGTTATTGGATGGCAGTGAAATTGTGCTTGCGCCCGGGATCTATGACGCGCTGTCCGGTCTGATTGCCACGCAGACGGGGGCGAAGGCCGTCTACCTGTCCGGAGCAAGTCTTGCCTATACCCGCTTTGGCCGGTCCGATGTCGGGCTTGTCAGCGTGTCCGAGGTTCACGATACGCTGGCGGCCGTAACGGACCGTATCGAAACCCCGGTCATCGTGGATGCCGACAACGGCTTCGGCAACGCGCTCAATGTCCAGCGCACGGTCCGGTATTTCGAACGTGCAGGGGCCGCCGCGATCCAGCTCGAGGACCAGTCGTTCCCAAAACGCTGTGGTCATCTTGACGGCAAAAAGCTGATCTCATGCGGCGAGATGGTTGGCAAGGTGAAAGCCGCCCTTGACGCGCGGCGCAGCGCCTCGACCCTCATAATCGCACGCACCGACGCCCGCGCTGTCGAAGGGCTGGACGCCGCGCTCGAACGTGCCGAGGCCTATCACGAGGCCGGAGCAGACGTGCTGTTCATCGAGGCGCCGCAATCCATCGACGAAATGCGTCAGCTCTGCGGGACGTTCCGGGGCAGGGCGCCTTTGCTTGCCAACATGGTCGAGGGGGGCAAGACCCCGATAAAGTCTGCAGAAGATCTTGCCGATCTCGGCTACAGCATCGCCATATTCCCCGGCGGCGCGGTCAGGGCGATTTCACGCCATCTGCAGGTCTATTATGACGGGTTGCTTGCGAACGGCAGCAATGCCGAGTTTGCCGACAGAATGCATGATTTCAACGGTCTCAACGATATCATTGGGACAGCTGAGCTTCTCGACCTTGGCAAGCATTATGAAGAAAAAGATCCAACAGGCTGAATTTAATGACTTCTTCAAAAATGGATCCGGTAACGCTTGCCATTCTGAAAGGGCGGCTGGAACAGATCGCCGATGAAATGGACGCGACCCTGTTCAGGTCAGCTTTCAACCCGATCATCGCCGAGGCGCATGATGCCAGCCACGGCATTTATGATGCGAAGACGGGGGAAACCCTTGTTCAGGGCAAGTCCGGCCTGCCGATTTTCGTCGGGGTGATGGCGTTTGCCGTGAAGGCTGTGATTGAACGGGTGGAACGCGATGGCGGGGTGGCGGACGGAGACGTCTTCATCTTCAACGACCCTTATGACGGCGGCACGCATCTTTCCGATTTCCGGCTGGTGAAGCCAATTTTCCGAAATGGCGAGGTCTTCTGTTATCTTGCGTCCGTCGGGCACTGGCACGATGTGGGGGGCAATGTTCCCGGCAATTACAATCCGCAAGCCACGGAGTCCTTTCAGGAAGGCATGCTGATACCGCCGGTCAAGCTGTTCGAGGCCGGCGTGTTGAAGACGGATATCGTTGCCATCCTGTCGGCAAATTCCCGCCTTCCCAATTCGCTCTACGGCGACATGAACGCGCAGATCAACGCACTTAATCTCGGGCATCAGCGCCTTGCCGATCTTCTTTGTGAATATGGTGAGCTTGACGTGTCGACGGCGCTGAAACTTCTTCGCGACCGTGCAGACCGCATGATGCGCGACCATCTGACGGCACTTCCCGACGGCACCATCTCGGTCGAGGACTATCTCGACAATGACGGGGTCACCGATGACGTGCTGACCCTTGCCGTCGACATGACCGTCACTGGCGACAGGCTGACCATTGATTTCAGCCGCTCCAGCGCGGCCTGTGCCGGTCCGGTGAATATTTCTCGCTCGACCACGATTGCCGCCACATATGTGGCGCTGAAACACATCTTCACCGATGTGCCGGCGAATGCCGGTGTGCTGCAGCCGGTCGATTTCATCATTCCCGAAGACAGTTTCCTCAGCGTCACCGCACCAAAGCCGGTCGGTGGCTATACCGAGACGATCCTGCGGCTGATCGACGTGATGTTCCAGGCCTTCCAGCATGTCGCGCCCGAGAGGGTCAATGGATGCGCCTATGGCACGATCAACGCGCTCTCGCTTGCCGGCCACCGCCAGGACGGCAGCCGCTGGGTGATGTTCTCTTTCTTTGGCGGCGGTCATGGCGGCCACCCCGAAGGCGACGGGCTGAACCATGGCAACGCCCCGATCAGCACGGCGACAATTCCGCCGCTGGAGATCCTCGAGGCGGCCTATCCCGTGGCCTTCACGCAATGGGCGCTTCGGCCGGACTCCGGCGGAGAGGGGCAGCACCGCGGTGGCCTCGGCGCGGTCTATGAAATCGAGTTGCTGGAGGAATCGGCGACCGCTTTCCTGTTCGGCGAGCGTGGCAAATTCGCACCGCCCGGGGTGGCCGGCGGCGGTGCCGGCGCGCCGAACAGATTCTATTTCGACAGCGATTCTGCAGATGCGAATGAAGGCCGCGAGACGCCGCCCCTTGTGTCGAAGATGACGGGAATCAGTCTCACGCGGGGCCAGCGCGTGCGTCTGGAAACGCCGGGCGGTGGCGGCTATGGCGACGCGGCATCACGAGGTGTAGACCGGCACCAGCATGATCTGGCGCAGGGTTACGTCACCAAGGCCGGGCGGGGAGCCGGGTCATGAACAGATCGATCGTCATCGGCGTCGATGTTGGCGGCACCTTTACCGACATCCTGGCGCTCGACGAGACAAGTGGCGAGGTCCGCGTTGCCAAGGTTCCCTCGACACGTGGCGACCAGTCCGCCGGCTTCCTAAGCGGCATTCAGGCCGCAACGGATGACCTCGGCGCGGTCTCCACCATCATTCACGGCACCACCGTGGCGACGAATGCCCTTCTTGAACGCAAGGGCGCCAGGGCCGGCATCATCACCACGTCGGGTTTCCGGGATGTCCTGGAGATGCGCCGACGCGACCGTCCGACGACCTGGGGTCTATGGGGTCAGTTCACGCCTGTCATCGAGCGGCAGAGCCGCCTCGAGGTGGCCGAGCGCACCCTCGCCAGCGGCAAGGTGACGACCGAGATCGAACCTGACGAAATCCGCGCCGCCGCGGCGACATTGCTGGAGCAGGGATGCGAGTCCGTCTGCCTGTTCTTCATCAACGGTTACGCGAATGGCGCTAACGAGGCGCGTGCCGCCGAAATCCTGCGCGAAGTATGGCCGAACGAGCATGTCAGCGTGGCGACGGAAATTCTGCCGGAAATCCGCGAATTCGAACGCTGTTCCACGGCCAGCCTGAACGCCTATCTCCAGCCTGTCGTGGCAAGCTATCTGGCGCGACTTGAGGACCGGCTGGAAACCGAAGGCGCGCCCGCGGAAATCCTGATCGTGCAGTCGAATGGCGGCGTGATGTCGGTCGATACCGCAAAGGCGCTGCCGGTACGCACGGCCCTGTCCGGACCTGCGGCGGGCGTCGTCGCCGCGCGGCAGATCGCCAGTGCCGCCGGGTTCGACAATGTGATCACCGGTGACATGGGCGGGACGTCGTTCGATGTCTCACTCGTCGCTGACGGGCAGAACACGCTGACCTCACAGGCAAGCATTGATTTCGGCATGGTGGTCCGCACCCCGATGATCGAGATGACGACCATCGGGGCGGGTGGCGGCTCGATCGCCCATATCGACGACACGGGCCTTCTCGACATCGGCCCGCAAAGCGCGGGGTCGGACCCGGGGCCGGTCTGTTACGGCCTCGGGAATGACCGTCCGACCGTAACCGACGCCAATCTCGTCCTCGGGCGTATCGATGCCCGCAACCCTATCGGTGACAAGCTGACAGGTCTGGACAGCGAGGCCGCGGCCACCGCCATCGACACCCATATAGCAACGCCGCTCGGGATTTCCGTTAATGAGGCCGCCGAAGCCATCATCCGTGTCGCAAACGCCAAGATGGCGGGCGCCATCAGGCTGATCTCGATCGAGCGGGGACATGACCCGAAACGCTTTGCGGCGATGCCGTTTGGCGGGGGCGGGGCGCTCCATGCCGGCGCCCTCGTTCGTGAAATCGGCCTTGCCGCCGCCATCGTTCCGCGTTTCCCGGGCGTGAATTCGGCCCTTGGCTGCGTGATGTCCGACCTTCGGCATGACGAGGTGCGCACCCTCAACAGGATGCTGGACGCGCTGGACTGTGAAGAGCTGGCGAGGATGATCGACGAGATCACCTTATCTTCAGAAGAGGTCATTCGCCGGTCGAAGGCCTCGATTGAGGGTCTTCACTGCATCATCGAGCTGGACATGCTTTATCTTGGCCAGACGCATGCCGTGGCGGTGCCGCTTGCCGTGACGGCGGACGGCATTACGACCCAGACAATCCGTGCGGCTTTCGACGCCAGCTACAAGAGAACCTATGGCCGCTTGCTGGAAAATATTCCGGTTCGTGTGTTGAACCTTCGCCTGTCGGTGATCGGCCGGCGCCCGGAGGTTGATATCGCCAGTCTCGCGCGTGGCGAGCGCGCCGAGACAGTTGGTGACTGCCACCTTGCGGATCAGCGGATCTTCGCAGACGGGAAATGGCATGATGGCGCCATCATCGACCGACTGCGCCTGCCGGAAGGGGCGGTTGTCAGCGGTCCTTGTCTCCTCGTGCAGCCTGACGCGACGATCTATGTCGATCCGGGTCTGGCGGCACGGGTCGACGGGCTCGGCAACATCATCATTGAGGAAGAGGTGTAGGGATGTCCGACGGTAATTTTGATGCCGCCTCGACAGCGGTGCTGATCGTGGATTTGCAGAATGACTTCCTGCACCCGCAAGGGGCTTACGGGCGATCAGGGACCAGCAGTCCGGAGATCGCCGCCCTGCCGGACCGGATCAGACCGCTTCTCGATACGGTCAGACGGGCGGGAGGCTGGGTTGTCTCGACCCAGTTCACGCTTGTTCCCGGCCGTGACGGGGCGCCTTTCATTTCCCCGCATCTGAAGAAGATGCGGCCTTTCCTGACAACGGGCGACTTCGTTCCCGGCGGGTGGGGGCATGCGCTTGTTGATGAACTTCAGCCAGCTGATCTGACAGTAGAAAAGATCGCTTATTCAGCATTTTACCAGACGAGGATGGAGTTTGTTCTCAGCAGGGCCGGTATCAGGACGCTGATGGTGTGCGGCATCGTCACCAATGGCGGCGTGGCCTCAACGGTACGCGATGCGCATGTGCGTGATTTCAACGTGATTACCCTGCATGACGGCTGCGCCGCCTTTTCC
This sequence comes from Pseudomonadota bacterium, assembly GCA_036143955.1. Classification (GTDB taxonomy): domain Bacteria; phylum Pseudomonadota; class Alphaproteobacteria; order Puniceispirillales; family Puniceispirillaceae; genus UBA8309. The sequence continues at coordinate 8,702 of JAYYLR010000189.1, forward strand.
CGCGAAACACATGATACCGCCGTCGAGGCGCTTGCCACGGTAGGACGGACCATGAGCGTCGCCGAGGCGCAGGCGCTATTTGAAGGGAGCTAGGCCGCCATGCCGGGCGTGATCGTCAGCGATGCTATCGACGCCGAAATCGAGGTGGACTGCCTGATCATCGGCGGTGGTGCCGCAGGATTGACGGCGGCGCTTGCGGCAAGCGGGTCAGGCGAAACGGTTCTCGTCGTCGAGCGCGAGGCACAGCTGTCCGGATCGACCGCCCTGTCATCGGGGCTGATCCCGGCAGCGGGAACCTCTGCGCAGGCCACACAGTCCATTTCCGACAGCCAGGATGCGTTCTTCACTGACATCATGGCAAAGAACAAGAACAGTGCCGATCCGGACCATGTCCGCGCCATCGTGGCGGAGATCCCGAGGACGATCGACTGGCTTGCCGAGATCCATGAAATTCCCTTCCATGTTCTGGATGACTTTCTCTACCCGGGGCACAGCCATCACCGTATGCATGCCGTGCAGGAGGTGACCGGGCAGGGGCTGGTTACCCGCCTTGAACAGGCTGTTGCGGCGACCGAAACCATGATCGTGACCGAAGCCTGCGTTACCGATCTTGTCGTTTCCGGTGAGGGCGAGGCCGTCGGTGCCTGGTGCGAGCGGCCCGATGGCGCACGCGAAGCCATATCCGCGAAACGGATCATCCTTGCCTGTAACGGTTATGGGGGAAATCCGGAGCTTGTCGCACAACACATTCCGGAAATGAAGGACGCGCTCTATTTCGGCCACCCCGGCAATCAGGGCGAGGCCATTCTGTGGGGTGAAAAGCTTGGCGCCGTTCCGGCACATCTTTCAGGTTATCAGGGCCATGGGTCGGTGGCGCACCCGCACGGCATTCTGGTGACATGGGCGCTGATGATGGAGGGCGGCATTCAGGTCAATCTGGAGGGGCGCAGGTTCTCGAACGAGCATCAGGGCTATTCCGAGCAGGCCGTGGCGGTGCTGGCGCAGCCGGAGAAAACGGCCTTCAACATATTTGACGAACGCCTTCGCGAGCTTGGCCGGAAGTTTGAGGATTTCCGCAATACCGAGGATAGCGGTGCTGTCATTACCGAGATGACTATTGAAGAGCTGGCGGACAGGATCGGCGTTGACAGAAAGAACCTTGCCAATACCCTTGAAGACTGCGCGAGGCTTGCCGAGAGCGGCGAACCGGACAGCCATGGCAGACGCTTCAATCCGGAAAATCTTCTGTCGCCACCCTACAGCGCCGTTCGCGTAACGGGGGCGCTGTTCCACACGCAGGGTGGGTTGCTGGTGGATCAAAACGCCCGGGTAAAGCGGTCAGACGGATCGGTTTTCAGGAGCCTGTTCGCCTGTGGTGGGGCCGCGTGCGGCGTGTCGGGACCGGACGTTTCAGGATATCTTTCCGGAAACGGGCTACTGACGGCGCTTGCCCTCGGCCGACTTGCCGGGGCCTGCAGCGACTGACGTCCTGTATCAAAGGGTACAGGCGGGCCAGCCAAGAGGGGCGCAACCTACGTTCGGGCTGGTCGAGAGGGTGGGGTGTCTCAATCCTCCGCGATGTCCTCGGCCCATAATTCGGGTTTTTCGCGGATGAATTTTTCCATCAGTGCGATGCAATCCGGATCGTCCGCGATCACAACCTCAACGCCATGGTCGCGGAGGAAGTCTTCATTCCCACCGAAAGTCGTGTTCTCTCCGACGACAACCCGTGGAATGCCGAACTGCACGATTGTGCCGCTGCACATCATGCAGGGGCTGAGCGTCGTGTAGAGAACCGTATCGCGATAGGTGCGCTGACGGCCGGCCTTGCGAAGCGCGTCCATTTCACCGTGCGCAATCGGGTCACCCTGCTGCACGCGCTGATTGTGGCCACGGGACACTTCCTCGCCACCACGTGCCAGAACCGAGCCGATGGGGCATCCGCCTTCATCGAAGCCAAGCTTCGCTTCCTGATAGGCGATCATCAGCATCTGTCTGTCGGTCTCGGTCATCATGACACTCTCCTGTTCTGTCTCGTCACCCGTCAGCGTCCCTGCGGTCCGTCGTAATAGGGAAGGTTTTCCACCCGCGGCGTGTACTCACCGCGCGCGACAAGCCCGTCCAGATGGTCGGCAATCTGGTCGAGCCGCGCGAACCACACATCCTTCTTGTCGAGGGTTTCCTCAAGCCATTTTTCAACCTGACGCCACCGTGCCAGCCTACCGGTTAGGAAAGGATGCACGATCAGCATGAAAAACCCGCCGGCTTCATAGGCGGCGTCGAACTCCTCCCAGAACGACCCGAGACCGGCCGACGGGGCCTTCACCGGCATCATGTATCCGATCTCGGCATAATGCGCGAAGGGCGGCCAGTCATCGGTGCCCCAATGCACAGGCATTTCCCAGAACCCGCCTTTTGCCGTCTCGACCCGGTAGGGGATGTCGTCCGCCATCATCGAGGATTCGTAACGGAATCCGTGCTCGACCAGAAGATCGACCACCGCCTGATTGATGTTGTAGACCGGCGCCCGGTAGCCCGCCGGCGTGCCGCCGCAATATTTCTGATATGCGGCAAGCGCGCGTTCAAACCAGTAGCGCTGGTCGGGTGCCTCGATCGGGTCCTCATGAAGATAGCCGTGATGGCCGATTTCATGGCCGGCTTCGAGAATGGCCTCGACCGCTTTCGGATAGGTCTCGACGCACCAGCCCGGAAGGAAGAAAGACTGCTGAATGCCGAGCCGGCTATAGGTTTCGAGAATCCGCGGGATGGCCACCGTCGGCCCGTAACGTCCCATGCTGATCGGATAGAGCCTGTCGTGCGAGTCCTCGGGCCTGGCGATATGAATCAGGCTGTCGGCATCCATGTCGAAGGAAATCACGCAGGCGCACCGCGCGCCGTTCGGCCATGGTATGGGGTTCTGAATCACAATGTCCTCCCTGGCTAAACGGCGATCCCGCCGGGCGCTCACTCCGCGCCGATATAATGGGCCTGGTCGGTCGCCCAGCTGAGATAAACCGTGGTCAGCGACTTCAGGTCCATCTTCGACAGTTCGCGTTCCTGCAACTGAACCTTCAGTTCGCTGCCGTCCTCGGCCTCGAGAAACAACGTCACGACCGAGCCGATGAATTCCTCTGAGATCAATGAACAGGCAATGGAATTGCCGGTCCTGGGTTTCGTCAGCGATATCTGCGCAAGGTCGGCAGCCACGACGAAACGTGCCACGTCGCCCTTTCGCGGCGTATCCTGCCGGCCGGTCCGGACCGTGAAGCTCCCGAGGCTACCGTCAATGGTCACCGACTTCGCGGTCGTCTTCGTGACCGTTCCGGAGATGATGTTGTTCCGGCCGACAAATTCGGCCACAAACCGGTTCGCCGGCGCGCGGTAGATGTCCTTCGGCGGCCCGACCTGTGCAATATGGCCTCGCGACATGATGACGACACGGTCCGCCATGGCGAAGGCCTCGGACTGTGAATGCGTCACGTAGACAAAGGTGATCCCGAGTTCGCGCTGAAGCTTCGTCAGGACGGACTGCATGCGGATGACAAGGTTCGCGTCCAGCGCCGAGAGCGGTTCGTCGAGAAGCAGGATCCGCGGTTCGATTACCAGCGAGCGCGCCAGCGCGACACGCTGCTTCTGGCCGCCCGAAAGACTTGCGATATCCCGTTCGGCGAATTCTGCGATTTCCATCCGGTCCAGCCATTCGAGGGCCCGCCGCCGACGCTCGGATGCGCTGACACCGCGCATTTGCAGGCCGAACTCGACATTCTCGCGCGCGTTCAGGAACGGGAACAGGGCAAGTGACTGCCAGACAAGCGGCGTGTCACGATCATGCGCCGGCACGTCATTCATCACCCGGCCATCCATCAGAACCTCCCCCTCCGAAGGGGCTTCAAGTCCGGCAAGCATGCGCAGGGTCGTGGTCTTGCCGCAGCCGGACGGCCCCATGATGGCCACGAATTCGCCTGCTTCGATGGTGAAATTCACCCGCTCGACAGCCACGAAATCTCCGAAGCGCTTTACCACCGACCTGAATTCAACAAGGGGAGTCGCCATGAGATCAAACTTCCTTCTTCCGGCGCGTCATCAACACCACCTGCGCGATGATCACCAGTGTCATCGAGACGAGAAAAACAAAACTGCCTATCGCATTGACCTGCGGATCGATATTGCCGGTGACGATTTCGAGAATGATCACCGGAATCGTCTTGTTGAGGCCTGATACGAACCATGAGATGGCGAACTCGTCGAATGACACGGCTGCCGTCAGGCAGAAAGACGAGATGATTGCAGGTCGGCAGAACGGTACGATAACCCGGCGCAGCGCCTTCCATTCGCTGGCCCCGAGATTCCACGCCGCGGCTTCCAGGCTCGGGTCCATCTGGCTGAGACGAAGCCGGATGATGGCCATCGCGAAGGGGGCGGTCAGAACGCTGTGGGCGATGATGATCGACATCACCTGTCCGGAAATGCCGAGCTTGGCAAACCACGCAAGCATGGCCAGCGCCATGATGATCAGCGGGATGGTCGGCGGAAGCAGCACAAGCCCCAGATAGACAGGCTTCAGGCGAAAGCTGTATCGATAGTCGGTGTAGGCGGTGGCGAAACCGAGCAGTGTGGCGATCGTCGCCGTGGACAGCGAGACCGTCAGGCTTGTACGTGCCGCTTCCCACACATCGGGGTCGTTCCACACTGTCTGGTACCATTTCAGGGTGAAGCTGCCGAGCGGGATGGTCGGGAACCGGTCCGAATTGAACGAGAAGATCACGCTGAACATGATCGGCGCGAAGATGAAGGTGAATACCAGCGCCAGATAGGCATATAGGAACCAGCGGAGGGAGCGGTTGTCAGTCATCCAACCCTCCGTCTGTAGGCCGCCATGATTCCGGCAAAGGCAACCACGAACAGGGTTACCATCATCACCACGGCCACCACCGCGGCGCGCGGCCATTGCTGGCCCGACTTGACAGTGTCGACAATCAGGATCGGCAATGTCGGCGGTTTCGAGCCACCGAGGTAATAGGGGCTGACAAAATCACCGAAGGACAGGATGAAACAGAACACCGCCGCGATGATCAGGCCGGTCCGCGCCATCGGCAGGATGACACGATAAATCGTCCTGAACGGCCGGCATCCCAGATTGAAGGCTGCCTCGACCAGCGATTTGTCGATATTCGCTAGCGCAAAGGTCTGCAGGATGATGACCAGCGGCAGGGTCAGGGTCATATAGCCGACAATCGTGCCGAATTTGGTGTTCAGCATGATGAACGGCCCAAGTCCGAGATAGCTGAGCCCGGCATTGATGACGCCGCTTTCGGCGAGGATTACGTACCAGGAAAAAATGCGTACGAGATAACTCGTGAAGAACGGAATGATCAGCATGAAGATGGCCCAGCGGCGGACCGTCTCACTGACCTTGAAGGCCAGTGCATAGGCAGCCGGGAATGCCACTGTCATCGTGACTATGGTGCCGATCCCGGCAAGTCCCCAGGTGAGGACATAGCTGTCCCAGAAATAGTCCCGGCCCAGCATCTTGAGCCAGTTCTTCATCACGAAGTCTTCCTGCATCCGATAGTTGCGGACAATGAAGAAGGACATCGCCACCATGAAAAACAGCGGGCCGATGAAGAACAGCGACTGCCACAGAACAATCGGCAGCCGGAATGTCAGCTTGAAAATCGAGGAATGCCGCGCTGCGGAAGCGGCGGGTCTTGGCGGGTCGGAGACTGTCATTGCATTTCGGACCGGAGGCGGGCTCCGGTCGCGGGACGGGCGACGGAGACCGCCGCCCTCCCTTCAGACCTGTTGTCCACTCAGGCGTTCTTATATTCGGACCAGAAGTCGTTCCAGTCCTCGAGCGTCTGTTGCACCGGAATGTTCCGGTAGTGGATACGTCCCTCCTTGACCAGCGTGATCGGATCATTTGCCATGCCGTCGATCTGGCCCGTGCGCTCAGCCTCGGCGCGGTCCATCTCGATCAGCTTGGCGCGGCCGCTCTTGGTGATGGCAAAACCGGGATAGGCCGCCATCTGCGCGGACTTCACCTGACCTTCGGCGGAAAGCATGTACTGGATGAATTTCTTGACGATATCGCCCTTCTCAGTGCCCTTGCCGATACAGTAGGACTCCGTCCACTGGATGCCGCCTTCCTTCGGGACCACCGACCCGACAGGGGCGCCGTCCTTTTCCAGCACACCGGTGATCCAGTCACCGATGCCGCACATGGCCAGCATCTCGCCGTTCTTCAGCGAGTTGAAGGTCCCGCCATAGTCGAAATAGCCCCCGACCTGCGGGCGCAGCGACAGGGTTGTTTCCTGGACGGCCCCCCATTTGTCGCCGGAAAGGTCCCACAGGCCGGCGCCATTGCCGTTGTAAAGACTCATCATGCCGAGACTCGGCAAATGCCAGTCGAAATGCCCAACCTTGCCCTTCACCTCGGGCTTCCAGAAGCACGAATAACTCATCGCTTCCTCGGCCGTGATGGCGTTCTTGTTGTATGACACGCCAAGGTGGCCAAAGCGCACCATCATCGAGAAGAGCTTGCCGTCGGCCCAGTGCCCGGGAAACTTTGTGAAATCCTCATAGAGCATGTCATCGAACGGGTAGTCGGCAGCGTTCATCTCTTCGATATATCCGGCCGCGTTCAGCTGCTGCACGAATTCACCGTCCGACAGAATAATGTCATAGGTGCCGGGAGGGGACTGCGCGATCAGCCCGAGCATGTTGTCGCCGCCAGCGTAGTATTTAGGCTTGAACTTGACGTTGTTTGCCGCTTCGAACTCGGCAACCATGTCCGGCTCGCCATGGCCATACCATGCCAGCATGTTGATTTCGGTCGGTGCGGCCCATGCCCGTGAAAT
>JAYYLR010000190.1:0-3441 GCA_036143955.1 Pseudomonadota bacterium
CTTTCCGATTGACAATCATTTCATATGAAATGATTGTGGATGTACCGTCAAGTCCGGAGGCCGTGATGACACCTTCATTGATGCCGGGGTTCGGCAATGATTTCGAAACGGAGGCACTGGAAGGCGCCCTTCCCCAGGGCCGGAATTCGCCCCAGAAATGTGCCTATGGCCTCTATGCCGAGCAGCTGAGCGGCTCGCCATTCACGGCGCCACGCTCCACCAACGAGCGGTCATGGCTCTACCGCATCCGCCCGTCCGTGCGCCATACGGGGAGGTTCGCGCGGCTGGACGTTCCCCTCTGGAAAACGGCGCCTGACGGAGACCGGCATGACCTGGCGCTTGGCCAGTATCGGTGGAACCCGCTTCCGCTTCCGGACGAAAGCGTCGATTTCGTTGATGGCATCAGGACAATGACAAGCACCGGCGACGCACGCCAGCATCTCGGCATGGCGGCCAGCATCTACATGATGACAGCACCGATGACCGACCGCGTGCTGATCAATGCCGACGCGGAAATGCTGATCGTGCCCGAGAACGGCGGGATCGAGATTTTCACCGAGATGGGCCGGATGCATGTCGAGCCGGGCCATATCGCGATCGTGCCGCGGGGCATGATGGCGAAATACAGCCCGCTTGGCGACACGGCGCGCGGGTATCTGTGCGAGAATTACGGCGCCAAATTCACCCTTCCCGACCGCGGCCCGATCGGCGCCAACTGCCTTGCCAATCCGCGCGACTTCAAGACGCCCGTCGCCGCCTTCGAGGACAGCGACACACCGCACAGGCTTACCGTCAAATGGTGCGGCGGCTTCCATCAGACAGAGCTTGGCCATTCACCGCTCGACGTGGTGGCCTGGCACGGGAATTACACGCCCTGCTGCTATGACCTGTCGACATTCTCGCCGGTCGGCGCCATCGGTTTCGACCATCCCGACCCGTCGATCTTCACCGTGCTGACAGCGCCGTCGGAGACTGCGGGCACGGCCAATATCGACTTCGTGATCTTCCCGCCACGCTGGCTGGTGGCCGAGAATACCTTCCGCCCGCCATGGTACCACCGCAACGTGATGTCCGAATTCATGGGGCTCATCACCGGCCAGTATGATGCCAAGGAAGAAGGCTTCGTTCCCGGCGGCGCCAGCCTTCACAACATGATGCTGCCGCACGGCCCGGACCTGGACGCGTTCGAAAAGGCGTCGAACGCCGAGTTGAAGCCGGTCAAGCTGACCGATACGATGGCCTTCATGTTCGAAACGAGATTCCCGCAGCAGGTCAGCCATTTCGCGGCGGAGTCCAGCTGCCTTCAGGAGGACTACATCGATTGCTGGTCCGGCCTGAAGAAACATTTCGACGGCACGCCGGGAGCTGGTGGCTGAACGCACCGGCCCCGCCCGACCCGTCAAACCCTGGCGAAAGGATCCTGCCATGAAGCTGGCGACCCTGAATGACGGCACGCGCGACGGACAGCTTGTCATCGTCTCCCGCGACCTGACACGCTGCGCCCCGGCAGACGACATCGCGCCGACGCTGCAGGCGGCACTCGAGGAGTGGGAGCGTCTCGCACCACAGCTGCTGTCCTTTTCCAAAGACCTCGAAGAGGGAAGCGCGCAGGACCGCCCCTTTGACCAGGCTGCCGCGCATTCACCGCTTCCCCGTGCCTACCAGTGGGCCGACGGGTCGGCCTATGTCAATCACGTGGCACTGGTGCGTCAGGCGCGTGGCGCCGAGATGCCCGACAGCTTCTGGACCGACCCGCTGATGTATCAGGGCGGTTCGGATGATTTCCTGCCGCCGCGCGCGCCGATCCCCATTCCCGACGAGGCCTGGGGAATCGACATGGAGGCTGAGGTGGCGGTGATCACCGACGACGTGCCGATGGGCGTGTCGGAACAGGATGCGGCAGCGCATATCAAGCTGGTGATGCTGGTCAATGACGTATCGCTTCGCAATTTGATTCCGGCCGAGCTCGGCAAGGGGTTCGGCTTCTTCCAGTCTAAGCCGTCGACGGCATTTTCGCCGGTGGCGGTGACACCGGACGAGCTTGGCGATGCCTGGAAGGGATGCGTTCTCCATCGCGTGATGGAAGTCGATCTCAACGGCCAGCCACTCGGGCGTGCCGATGCGGGTACTGACGCCACATTCAGTCTTGCGAAACTCGTCTCCCACGCCGCCAAGTCCCGCAATCTGGCGGCCGGTGCCATTATCGGGTCGGGAACGGTATCGAACCGTGATTCCGACGGCGGTCCGGGACGGCCGGTGGCGGACGGCGGTAAAGGCTATTCCTGCCTTGCCGAAATCCGTATGGTGGAAACGATCCGGGACGGGTCGCCATCGACCCCTTTCATGCGGTTCGGCGACCGGGTCGGAATCGAAATGCACAATGACGACGGTGCCAGCATTTTCGGGCGTATCGACCAGATAGTGGAACAGTATCATGGCTAAGAGCTTCGCATCGCAGGGCGACCTCGGCGAAAAGACGATCAGCTTTACCGAGATCGGGCGCGACCTTTGGGCCTTCACCGCCGAGGGCGACCCGAATACCGGCGTCATCATCGGCGATGAAAGCGTCATGATCATCGACGCGCAGGCGACGCCGCGCCTTGCCAACAAGGTTGTGGAAAAGATCCGTGGCGTGACCGACAAGCCGATCAAGCATGTCGTGCTGTCGCATTACCACGCGGTGCGCGTGCTTGGCGCATCGGCCTATGACGCCTCGGAAATCATTGCCTCGCAGACCTGCCAGTCGATGATCCATGAGCGTGGGCAGGAAGACTGGGACAGCGAGTTCGCACGCTTTCCGCGCCTTTTCGAAGGTCATGAGAGCATTCCGGGCCTCACCTGGCCGACCGTTACCTTCAATGACCGGATGACGGTCAATCTCGGCAAACGCCGGGTCGAGCTGATGTTCCTCGGACGGGCGCACACGGCAGGCGACATCGTCGCCTTCGTTCCGGACGAGCAAGTGATGTTCACCGGCGACATCGTCGAATACCATTCAGCCTGCTATTGCGGCGACGGCCATTTCAACGACTGGGGCGGCACGCTGGACCGCATTGCCGCCTACCGCCCGGCGGCCATCGCGCCAGGACGCGGCGACGCGCTTGTCGGCGACAAGATGGTCACGACCGCCATCGAAAACACGCGCGACTTTGTCGAAAGCACCTACCGGCCTGCGGCCATGGTGGCGGCGCGCGGCGGCAGCCTCAAGGACGCCTGGGACGCGGTTCGCGAGGCGTGTGACCCGAAATTCGCCGATTACGCCATCTACGAGCATTGCCTTCCCTTCAACGTCGCACGCGCCTTTGACGAGGCGAAGGGCATCGACACGCCGCGGATCTGGACGGCGGAGCGCGACATGGACATGTGGAACGCACTGCAGAACGGCTGACGGCGCAGGGAGACGATCATGGCACGATACCAGTATGAGCCTTTCGCATATGT
>JAYYLR010000191.1:0-9877 GCA_036143955.1 Pseudomonadota bacterium
CGAATTCCATCTGCCGCGCCTGTCGCTCGGCGAACCAGAAAATACCGGCAGCGGCGAGACAGAAAGCGATTGCGGCCATGATGGCAGTGCGCCTGCCGCGCCACAGCTTACCGCCGGCAGAATGTGAAGTCCCTTCCATGCCGCGTCATGTAGCGTTTCGCCATCAACGGCGCAAGATGGAAGCGCATGCCACCGGCGCGGCCCATGCCGGGCGAAAGGCCCATCCGTGATCATTGAAATTCTGGCGGCTGTGCGTGTAATCTGCGGTCCCTGCTCATTTTGCCGGACGGCTCTACATGAACGCCCTCATCATTCTCATCGACCAGATCGTCAATCTCTACATCTGGACAATGCTGGCCTATATCGTCATCACCTGGCTGATCGCTTTCCGGATCATCAATCCATGGCAGCCGATCGTCAGGATGGCGATGGATTTCCTCGGCCGTATCCATGAACCGCTGATGAGCCGGGTGCGCCGTTTTCTTCCCGATCTCGGTGGCATTGATCTCAGCCCCATTATCCTGCTTCTGGCGGTGCAGTTCCTGCGTAACCTCGTCATCGGGTTTCTTGCCAGGCTTGCCTAGATGGTGAAGGTTCCGGCCGCCATGTCGCTTCGGGCGAACAAAACGGCGTAAACCCGTCGGGACATTCTGTCGCGTCCCTCCAGAATGCGGGCTGCCTGCTTCCGGCATACCGCCGGCGGCAAGCCGGAGGGGGTATGATGACAAAAGCGACATTGATTGACGGCAAGGCCTTTTCGAACGGTCTTGTGGAACGGGTGGCCGTCGCGGCCAGTGACCTTGCGTCCCGAATCGGGCGGCCACCGGCACTGGCAGTCGTCCTTGTCGGTGACAACGCGGCAAGCGCGGTCTATGTGCGCAACAAGATCGAGCGCACCACCGCGGCAGGCATGCGGTCGATCGAACACCGTCTGGCGTCGGACACCAGCCAGGCCGAATTGCTGGCGATCATCGAAAACCTCAATTCCGACGAAGGTGTCGACGGCATTCTCGTCCAGCTGCCGCTTCCCGACCAGATTGACGAAGCAGCGGTGATCAATGCCATTTCCCCGGACAAGGATGTCGACGGGTTCCATGTTGTGAATGCGGGGCGCCTTGCGACCGGGCAAGACGCGCTTGTTCCCTGCACGCCCTATGGCTGCCTGCTTCTGTTGCAGGACCATCTTGGCGATCTTTCCGGGCTCAACGCCGTAGTCGTCGGCCGGTCGAACATCGTCGGCAAGCCGATGGCACAGCTTCTGTTACAGCAGAGCTGCACCGTCACCAACGCGCATTCGCGAACCCGCGATCTCGAAGCCGTCTGTGCCGGCGCCGATATCCTGGTGGCCGCCGTCGGCCGCCCGGAAATGATCACCGCCGACTTCGTCAGGCCGGGGGCCACGGTCATCGATGTTGGCATCAACCGCGTCCCGGCGCCGGAACGCGGCGAGGACAAATACCGCCTGACGGGTGATGTCCACTTCGACAGTGTGGCGGAAGTGGCGGGCGCCGTCACGCCGGTTCCCGGCGGGGTGGGGCCGATGACGATTGCGTGTCTGCTTCGCAACACTCTGGTTGCGGCGGCGCGGCGCTTTGACGTAGAGGTGACGGGTCTCTAGCTTTTTGGCGGTCAGCGTCCTATTTATGGCTGAATAATCCTGGCACAAGGCAGCCGCGTTTCATGCCCTTCGACAAGATCATCCTTTTCGCCGCCCTTGGCATTGTCGCCCTGATCCTATTCTGGGGAATCATCACCATGGCGCGTGGCGGTGAATACAACGTCAAGAACTCCAACCGCATCATGCGCTACAGGATCATCTTCCAGGCCGCCGCGCTCGTGGTGATCCTCGTCCTGATGTGGTGGCGCCAGGGAACGGCCTAGCCAGAAGCGGCACGCCGGGCATATACGTACAGCGGAGGGGCTAGCAGGCACCGATGGTAAAACTGAACAAGATTTACACCCGCACTGGTGACGGGGGCGAAACAAGCCTTGTCGACGGCCGCCGGGTCGCCAAATCCTCGCGGCGGCCGGCCGCTTTCGGAGAAGTTGATGAGGCCAACTCGGTCATCGGACTTGCACGGCTCCACTGTGACGGCGAGGCGGACGAAATGCTCGGCCGGATCCAGAACGACCTGTTCGATCTCGGGGCCGACCTCGCAACCCCGGAAACCGACAAGCCGGCGCTCCGCATTACCGACGAGCAGGTATTGCGTCTTGAAGCCGAGATCGACAGTCTGAACGGGTCACTGAAACCGCTGAGTTCCTTCATTCTACCAGGCGGGTCGCAAGCGGCGGCATGGCTCCATCTGGGGCGCACCGTCGTGCGGCGCGCCGAGCGGCGAATGACCGAACTGGCAGCCGAAGAGGTGGTCAATGAGCCCGCTATGCGGTATGTCAACAGACTGTCCGATCATCTGTTCGTTCTGGCCCGAACATTGAACGATGGCGGTGAAACCGACGTTCTGTGGCGTCCCGGACAAAATTCTGGCCAGAATTAAGCAAGTTTTTCGATGTGCGGGGGTTTATGCCCTACACAGCAATTGTGCATCTCTGTTTGGAGGAGTGTCAGATGAAGGTGCTAGTCCCGGTCAAGCGGGTTATCGACTATAACGTCAAGGTCCGCGTCAAGGCCGACAATACGGGCGTCGAACTCGCCAACGTCAAGATGGCGATGAACCCGTTCGACGAGATCGCGGTCGAGGAAGCCCTCCGGCTGAAGGAAGCAGGTGGTGCCGACGAGGTGATCGCCGTTTCAATCGGCCCGAGCCAGAATCAGGAAACAATCCGTACGGCACTTGCCATGGGTGCCGATCGCGGCATTCATATCGAGGCGCCGCACGAGATCGAGCCTCTCGCCGTCGCCAAGCTTCTCAAGGAAGTCGTGGCGCGCGAGGAGCCGGGCCTTGTCTTTGTCGGCAAGCAGGCCATCGACGACGACTGCAACCAGACCGGCCAGATGCTGGCTGCCCTTCTGGGCTGGGCGCAGGGCACATTCGTCTCGGGAGTCGAGATCAAGGGTGACAGCGCTGCTGTGGTCCGCGAGGTCGATGGCGGACTCGAGCATCTCGAGATCAAGATGCCTGCCGTTGTGACGGTTGATCTGCGGCTGAACGAGCCGCGCTATGCGTCGCTTCCAAACATTATGAAGGCAAAGAAAAAGCCGCTCGATTCGATGTCTGCAGACGATCTGGGTGTCGATATCAGCCCGCGGCTGAACATCACCCGCGTCGAAGAGCCGCCTGCCCGTGAGGCCGGAATCAAGGTATCAGACGTATCAGACCTGGTGAACAAACTGAAAAACGAAGCAAAGGTGATCTGACCATGAGCATTCTCATCCTTGCAGACCATGACGACGGCCAGCTGGCTCCGGCCACGCTGAACACCGTTACCGCCGCTCGCGAAATCGGCGGCGACATCCATATCCTCGTCGCTGGAGACGCTTCGGGCAATGTTACCTCGGCAGCCGCCGCAATCGACGGCGTTGCAAAGGTTCTGACAGCCAATGATGATGTGCTGTCGCACGGCATTGCCGAGAACGTGGCGCCGCTGATCCAGTCGCTTGCCTCCAGCTACACGCACCTGATGGCCCCCGCAACGACGACCGGCAAGAACATCATGCCGCGCGTGGCGGCGCTTCTGGACGTGATGCAGGTTTCCGACATCATCGCCGTCGAGAGCGCCGACACGTTCCGTCGGCCGATCTATGCCGGCAACGCCATTGCCACCGTGACCTCCAATGAGTCGGTCAAGGTCGTGACCGTTCGCGGCACCGCCTTTGAAGCCGCGGCGGCTGAGGGCGGCAGTGCCGCGGTCGAAGCTGTTTCGACGGCCGACGATGCCGGCCTTTCGAGCTACGTGAAATCCGAGCTGTCGAGCTCGGAGCGTCCGGAACTCACCTCGGCGCCGATCGTCATTTCCGGCGGACGCGGGATGCAGGACGGCGCGAATTTCGCCATGCTGGAAAAGGTTGCCGACAAGCTCGGAGCCGCTGTCGGCGCATCGCGCGCCGCCGTCGATGCCGGCTTCGTTCCGAACGACTACCAGGTTGGCCAGACCGGCAAGGTCGTCGCACCGGACCTGTATGTCGCTGTCGGCATCTCGGGTGCCATCCAGCATCTTGCCGGTATGAAGGACAGCAAGGTCATCGTCGCCATCAACAAGGATGAGGAAGCGCCGATTTTCCAGGTTGCGGATTTCGGCCTTGTGGCCGATCTGTTCGATGCCGTTCCGGAACTGGAAACCGCGCTCGACTGACAGTCCTGTCCAGACATTGACGAAGGGCGGCGGATGCCGCCCTTTTTCATGCCCGGTTTTCTGCCTGTGTCACCTAGCGGCGAGATCGCGGATCAGCGCAAGCATGTCTTCGCTGTCCCATTCGAACGGGCCGACAAACCGCCAGGCCTTGTCCTGCGACGAGGTCAGCAACAGGCTTGTCGGCAATCCGCGGATTCCGACCTCGCGGGACAGCTTTGCCTTCGGGTCGAAACCGAGCCGCAAGCCGGTCACGCCAAGCCGCTCGAGAAACGGCACCGCCTTGGCCGCGCCACCACGATCGATCGAGACAAGCATGACGACAATGCCGTCATCGGCAAGCGCCGCCGCCGCACGCGACAGCGCCGGCAGTTCAGCGACGCAAGGCGCGCACCATGTCGCCCAGAAATTGACCAGAACGGGCCTGCCGGCCAGGTCCGCCATCAAGAGCTCGGCGCCTGTCTCATCGGCAATCACGCTCGTCATCGGTGGCGCTGCTTCCTGTGGCGGCGCGACGGATGCCCTTTCGGCCATCACGCCCGCGGCGTTCAAGGTCAAGAAAAGCAGCAGCGCAAAGACGCCCGTTTTTGGCTGTAAATTGAACGAAAGCCGTCTATAACTCATGGAATTTTCCGGATTACAGAGCGCCGCCCCTTGGCGGCACGGACAGATCAGGCAATGACCGAGAAGGACACATCGCCCCCGCAGGAGCGCCAGAAGTCTAGCATCTGGGGCGGCCGCTTCTCAAGCGGCCCGTCGCAGCTGATGCAGGACATCAACGCCTCGATCGACTATGACCGCCGGCTTTTCCGGCAGGACATAGCCGGCTCGAAGGCGCATGCCAGCATGCTGGCGCACTGTGGCATCATCTCGTCGGAAGACCGCGATGCGATCCATGCCGGACTTGAGACAATCCTCGGCGAGATCACCGGTGGCGGTTTCGTCTTTTCGGCCGAGCTTGAAGACATCCACATGAACATCGAGTCACGGCTTGCCGAACTGATTGGCGAGCCGGCGCGCCGCCTCCACACAGCCCGGTCGCGCAACGACCAGGTGGCAACGGGTTTCCGGCTGTGGGTGCGCGAGCTGATTGATTCGGTCGACGCCGCGCTGGCCGAAATGCAGGCCGTGCTGCTTCGCCGCGCCGACGAGCATGCCGAAACACTGATGCCGGGGTTCACCCATCTGCAGACGGCGCAGCCGGTGACCTTCGGCTTTCATCTCATGGCCTATGTCGAGATGTTCGGGCGTGACCGTGGCCGCTTTGCCGATGCGCGGCGGCGGCTGAATGAGTCACCGCTTGGCGCTGCCGCGCTGGCCGGCACCTCATTTCCGACCGACCGCCACATGACAGCCGAACTTCTTGGGTTCGACCGCCCCGCCGCGAATGCCATGGACGCCGTGTCGGACCGTGATTTCGCGGTCGAATTTCTGGCCGCTGCCGCGCTTTGTGCCGTTCATATGTCACGCCTTGCCGAGGAAATGGTGATCTGGTGTTCGGACAGGTTCGGCTTCATCAGCCTGTCGGACGCTTTCACCACCGGCTCGTCGATCATGCCGCAGAAACGCAATCCGGACGCGGCCGAGCTGGTCCGCGCCAAGCCGGGACGCATTATCGGCGCGCTAAACGGCCTTCTGATCGTCCTGAAAGGCCTGCCGCTTGCCTATGGCAAGGACATGCAGGAAGACAAGGAAGGCGTTTTTGACGCCGCCGACTCACTCGGCATCGCGATTGCCGCCACAACCGGCATGCTGGCCGACATGACAGCCAACCCGGCGGCGATGCGCGCCGCTCTGGCAACGGGCTTCCCGACGGCGACCGACCTTGCGGACTATCTTGTTCGCGAACTCGGCCTGCCCTTCCGCGAGGCCCACCATGTCAGCGGAACCATTGTCGCCATGGCGACCGAGCGCGGATGCGACCTTGACGCAGTGCCGCTTGCCGACATGCAGTCTGTCGAGCCACGGATCACCGCGGCCGTTCTCGACGTTCTGTCCTGCGAGGCGGCTGTGGCGATGCGGCAGAGTTTCGGCGGCACGGCACCCGACGAGGTGCGGGCGCGGATCGCCGAGGCGCGGCAGCGCTACGGGCTTGATGACACCTAGAGGGAAAGGATCCTGATCATGGTGATGAAACGCGTCGGACTGATCCTGCTGGTTCTCGGCATCGCCCTTGGCGGGCTGACGGCCTGCGGCAAGCGTGGCGACCCTTACCGCCCCTCCGAAATTCCGGCCGACTCCGCCAAAAGCGTCAGCTGAAACAGGTTCGGATAGGGATCATGTCCAGATTCAATCGCGATACGGCAGGCCGGCTGACGGTTGGTGGACTTCGTCTTGACGAAATCGCCGCGACGCACCGCACGCCGCTCTATGTCTATTCGGGCGATGGCATTCGCGAGGATTACGACAATTTCGCCGCCGCCGTGGCGCCGGTGGACGGCACGGTGCATTTCGCGCTGAAGGCGAATTCGGCTATCGGCGTGATGGCGCTCCTGGCACGCCAGGGCGCCGGGGCGGACATCGTGTCCGGCGGTGAAATGCAACGCGCACTCGTCGCAGGCGTTCCCGCCGCGAAGATCGTTTTTTCCGGTGTCGGCAAATCGGCCGGGGAAATCGGTGCGGCGCTCGACGCCAAGATTGGCCAGATCAACGCCGAAAGCACGGCAGAGGTCGAGGCCATCAGCGCCATCGCCGCAGCCCGCGGTGTTACGGCGCCGGTGGCGCTGCGGGTCAATGTTGACGTCGATCCCAAAACACATGCCAAGATCTCGACAGGCCAGCGCTCGACGAAATTTGGCGTTTCAACGGCGCAGAACGAGGCCGCCGATCTGTACCGCCGCATGGCAGCCGACCCGCATATCCGGCCGGCAGGCCTTGCCGTGCATATCGGATCGCAGATCCGCGATCTCGACCCGTTCGAGCGCGCCTACGCGGCACTGCTCGATTTCGGAACGTCCCTTCGTGGCGACGGACTGCCTGTGCCGACACTCGATCTCGGCGGTGGGATCGGCGTCGATTACGATACCGGCGCGGCAACCGATTTCGCCGATTACGGCCAGCTTGTCAGCCGCCTCTTCGCCGACAGCGGCTTCAGACTCGGATTCGAGCCGGGGCGGGCCATCGTTGCCAACAACGGCGTCCTTCTCACCCGCGTTCTCTACGTCAAGCAGGGCGACAACAAGCGCTTCGTCATTGTCGACGCGGCAATGAACGACCTGCTTCGGCCGACTTTGTACGAGGCGCATCATGACGTGAAGACGCTGCATGCCGCCGGAGCTGACGAGGGGCTTGCTGATATTGTCGGGCCGGTCTGCGAGACGGGTGACTATCTGGCGCGCGGGCGCATGATGCCGGCACTTGCTTCCGGCGATGCCCTTGCTGTGATGTCGGCTGGCGCGTACGGCGCGGTGATGGCGTCGACCTACAATACGCGGCCACATGCGGGAGAGGTCATGGTCCTTGACGGCGCCTGCCACCTTCTGCGTCGCCGGCGCACGGTTGAAGAGCTTCTCGCCGAAGAAGCCGTGCCGAACTTCGACTGACCCGCGCCAGGAAGGTCGACCTATCGGCGCTGTCCCACCGGATCGTCCCGCATCGTTACCGTGACAGTCGGTTCGCGGCTTGCCTCGAAAACAAGCTGTGTGAAGAAGCTGCTTGTCGCCGACGGTCTGATGATCTCGTCGTCGGTACGGATGATCTGGTTTGCAAGCGCCGCACCACCCTCCGACATGACGGTGACCTCAAGCAGCGGTGCGTGCGCGAAAAAGGCGGCGTCATTGCGGAGCTTGCCGCGAAGGCGCATCGTGTCGCCGGCATAGTCCGCCTGAAGGTCGACAATCCTGAGCCTGTCAGTATCGGGCCGAACCGAAAGGCCGATGCTGTCGAAGACGCTGATCAGCCCGGGCGCGTAGGCGGTTATGGTCGCACGCTCGACGACGAGACCGACGGTTCCGCCAAGGATGACCAGCATGACAAGAAAGGAACCAGCCACCGTTCGAAGGGCGCTTGCCATCTCGCCAGGCTCCGCCTCCGGCGCCAGCATCGGGGGCTCGGCCTGCCAGACATGCGCACAGACCGAGCAGCGGACAGCCTGGCCCGCCTCGCCGATCTTGTCGCCATCGACGCGAAATACCGTGTCGCAATTCGGGCAGGTCAGAAGCATGAGGCCTGAACTTTCTCCATATCCCTCATCGTCGATACACCAAAGAGAACGGTTCGAAAAGAGCGGCAGCCATGTCAGTGACGGCATTTTGGCCCTGCCAGGAACCAAATATATGCTAATGTTCCGACATTGAACCGGCGGCATAAGGGCCGGCAAACCCAAGAGGTGTGATCAGATCACGCGATGTCACGAAGCTCAGCATCAACCGGGTCGTCATCAAGCGCGTCTTCACGTATTGCCGCCTATTTCGCTGTCTATGCCGTTATTGCCGCCGCGTCGCTTCTTGCCGGACTTCAACATTTCGTTCTGACGCTGCCACAGCAACCGCGTGGCGCGTTACAGTTCACCGACGGCATCGTCGTGATGACGGGAGGGCAACAGCGGCTGAATGACGGGCTGAAGCTCCTGAATGACGGCAAGGCGGAGAAAATGCTCATTTCCGGTGTCGGCGAGGGTGTCAACCGCGCCGTACTGGTTCAGGAGCTTGCGCTCGACGACAGCCAGGCCGAGCTTCTGTTCTGCTGTGTGGAGCTTGATTTCACTGCCGGCAACACGCGGGGCAATGCAACCGCCACCCGAAGCTGGGCGTCTGCCCAGGGCATGGGCTCGCTCCGTCTGGTGACGGCGAGTTACCACATGCCGCGTGTTCTTGTCGTCTTTGCGCGTGAAATGCCGGACTTCGACCTTTATCAATGGCCGGTGACGCCCGACGACCTCAACCTGTCGGGCTGGTGGCGCGATCCGGCCATGCTGCGTCTGCTGACACGTGAATATGCCAAATACCTGACAGAGACGATCCGGATCTGACCTCCCGCAAGGGCTGCAGGACGGTCAGCTCTGGCCGGCGTCAATGATCGAGCGTCTGATTTCGCGCGTCCTGTGAAACAGTGTTTCGAGCTTGTCGGTCTCACCCCACCGAATGGCCCGCTGCAGATAGGACAGATCTTCGGAGAAGCGCTGCAGCATTTCCAGCACCGCCTCGTCATTATTGATGAAGACGTCGCGCCACATAACAGGATCCGACGCCGCAATCCGCGTGAAGTCACGGAAGCCGGAGGCGGAAAACCGTATGACGTCGTTTTTCAGCTGGCTCTCCAGATCCACCGCCGTGCTGACGATGGTGTAGGCGATCAGGTGTGGAAGGTGCGACGTCAGCGCCAGCACCTTGTCGTGGTAATCGGCATCCATCCGCTCACCTACCGATCCCATCGCCGTCACAAAGTTTTCAAATCGGGCGACCTCGTCCTCCGGCACCTCGCCGGGGATGAGCAGCCAGTAACGGCCGGTGAAAAGATCGGCGAAACCTGCCGCTGGTCCCGAATGCTCGGTACCGGCAAGCGGGTGTGACGGCAGCCAGTGGACATGCGGCTGCAGATGTGGCGCGACGTCCCGGATCACCGACCGTTTGGTGGAGCCTGTGTCCGTCAGCACCGCCCCGTCCTTCATTGCCGGAATGATCTTCGC
>JAYYLR010000192.1:0-3900 GCA_036143955.1 Pseudomonadota bacterium
AGGCGGGCGGCTCGCCCAAACCGGCGAAATCGGCGAATCTGGAGGATGTCGAGGCGATGCTTCGCAGCAAGCTTGGTCTTGGTCTTGATATCGACTGGAATGAGAAGAGCGGCACCGGTAAAATGACTATCCGCTTCGCCACGCTGGAGCAGATGGACGAGGTTATGGCAAAGCTGATGTCAGATTAACGGCGCGGCGGGCGGGCGCGAAGGCAGACGCCAAGAAGCGTCTGCGCGCACAGCGCCTGATCGTTGACCCGGCCCGTCTTCGCCGTCAGTTCGGCATCCTGGAGCCTGTCAAGAACATCCGCCAGCGCCAGTGCGTTCCAGTGCCGAAGCTGCGATATGATTCGGTCCTGCTGCCGGAAATGGACCGGCGGGCGAAGCGATTTCACCGCCTGCTGCGCCGAGCCGCCACGCTGCATCACCCGCGCCGCAGACAGAAGCTGCCGAAAATGGAACTGGCATCCCCGCAGCACGGCAACGCCGGGCTGTTTGTCTTCCCAGGCTTTTTCGATGGTGCGTTCGAGAAGCGCGACATGGCCGTCTGCCGCCGCGGCGGCGATATCGGATATGGCAAGGCCGGCACCATCGCCAAGAGCGGTGACGACATCCTCAAAATCCAGCTTTCCGCCCGGCCCGGCAAGAAGGGCAAGCTTCTCGATTTCGCGGCGCGACGCGGCCCGGTTGCCGCCAAGACGCTGTATTACCGCCGTTCGCGCTTCGTCCGAAATGGTGACACCGTCAGCGGCCAGAATCTCGCCAAGAAGCGTACCGATGTCGCGCGGCTCGTCAGGATAGCAGCCGATGGCAGCGGCATGATCCGCGCCCTCGAACAGCTTCACGATGGCGTGGCGGGTTGTGGTGTCGCTTGCCTCGACAATGATGAAAGCGCCTTCAAGGCTGCCGGCAAGGGCGAGCTTGCAGGATTCCAGCATCTCGCTGCCACGGCCTCGCACCAGCACCAGCCGGCAGTCGGCAGTCATGGACAGGGATGCCGCAGCATCGCCAAGTGCCGCAGGATCTGATGACAATGTGTCGCCATCGAACCGCGTGACCGAAAAGACGTCGTCGAGATCGTCGCTGAACTGGGCGGCGATGCCGGCGCCGCGCTCGGTGATCAGGCCGACGTCGCTGCCATGAAGGAGAACCGCGCGGACATGAGGCGGAATATTGGCAAGAAATCCGGAGAGTTGCCGGGGGGCGACCTTCATTTCTCGTCTTGGTTCAAGAAGAACAGATTCACCCGCGCCGCCGCACGGTCGGCAAGAAGGACGGCCAGTCTTTCTGCACCGTGGCGGTCGGAACGGGTCTGCGCGAAATAGGCCGATACCGCCCCGAGTGTCGCCGTCGCCGAAACGGTATCGCTGAGAACAACCTCGCCGGTGGCGCGGTCGGTGAGGGTGAGCGCCGCGGTCATCGTCATCTTTTTCAGTTGCGAGCCGGTGCCGCGAACCGATACCACCGAACTTGAGGACTGGCTGAGACTCGTGCTGAGGTCGTGGCTTGCCACACCGCCGTCAAAACGGTCGCGAAGCTGCCGGCTGTAAAGCTGTCCGGTCCGGCCCGACACTTCGACGACATGCACGCCGAAATCGCGCGACTCAAGGATGCTGCCGACGCGCTGGAGTTTGGTATCGGCACATCCGACAAGCGCGAGGATTCCGATCGCGAGGAAAAGCCTAGACAACCACATTGATGATCCTGTTCTTCACGACAATGACCTTCTTCGGTTCACTGCCATCAAGATATCGGAGAACACCGGCCGAGGCCAGCGCGGCGGCGCGCGCCTGATCCTCGTCGGCGTCGCGCGGAAGTGATACCGTGTCGCGAAGCTTGCCGTTGACCTGAACGCCGATCTCGATGCTTGATTCGGTGACGAGTGAGGGGTCGGCGTCCGGCCAGGCACTGGTGGCAAGCATCGTGTCATGTCCAAGTGCTTCCCACATTTCCTCCGCGATGTGCGGTGCGATTGGTGCCAGAAGCCGGGTCAGCGTTTCGACGGCGAACCGACGCGCGCTGGCGGCCTCGGGGCTCTGCTCACGAAGATCACCGACGGCGTTGGCAAGCGTGTAGAGCTGTGCCACCGCCTTGTTGAAGCGGAATGCCTCGATGTCCTCCGACATCGCCATGATGGCGCGGTGCGCTGCCCGCACGAGTTCGGCGCCGGCACCCTCGGCCGGCAGCTGTCCGGACGCGTCGGCAAGCGACGGGTCACCCGCCATGCGATACAGCCTTTTCAGGAAGCGCGATGCGCCCTCAACCCCGGACTCGGTCCATTCCATGTCACGCTCGGGCGGTGAATCCGACAGCATGAAAAGCCGCGCCGTGTCGGCGCCGTAGGTGGAGATGATCAGCTCGGGGTCGATGACATTGCGTTTCGACTTGCTCATCTTCTCGATCCGGCCGGCTGTCACCGGCGCGCCCGTCTCGAGATGACGCCAGCTCTCGCCGTCACGCTCGACCTCGGTCGGGAACAGCCACTTGCCGTCCTCGTCACGGAATGTCTGGTGGCAGACCATGCCCTGCGTCATCAGCCCGGCGAATGGCTCGTCAAAATCGAGATAGCCGGTTTCGCGAAGGGCGCGGGTGAAGAAGCGCGAATAGAGAAGATGCAGCACCGCATGCTCGACGCCGCCGATATACTGGTCGACGGGCATCCAGTAGGCGGCCGCCTCGGGGCTGAAGCCATCCTCGTGATGCGGGTCGGCAAATCGCAGGAAGTACCAGGAACTCTCGAAGAAGGTGTCGAAGGTATCCTGTTCGCGGGTCGCGTCCTTGCCGCAGCAGGGGCAGGAGACATGTTTCCATGCCGGGTGGTTCGACAGCGGGTTGCCGGCTGCCTCGAAATTCACATCCTCGGGAAGCTCGACCGGAAGATCGGATTCGGGGACCGGCACCATGCCGCAGTCATCACAATGGATGATCGGGATCGGGCAGCCCCAGTAGCGCTGCCGCGACACGCCCCAGTCACGAAGTCTGAAAGTCACCTCTCCGGAGCCGGCAGCGGCGCCCTCGAGTGCCGTGATCGCGGCGCGCTTGCCGGACTCGACATCAAGTCCGTCCCAGTCGCCGGAATTGAACAGCCGGCCAGGCCCGGTATAGGCCGTGTCGGTCACGGTAAATTCCTGCGGGTCGGTATCGTCGGGAAGAACGACGGGGATGACCTGAAGGCCATAGGCATTCGCGAAATCGAGGTCACGCTGGTCATGTGCCGGACAGCCGAAAATGGCGCCTGTGCCGTATTCCATAAGGACGAAATTGGCGATGTAGACAGGAAGCGTTGCGGATTCGACAAGCGGGTGCCGGACTTCAAGCCCGGTGTTGTAGCCGCGTTTTTCCGCCGTCTCGACAGCCGCTTCGGAGGTGCCGAGCTTCGCGCATTCGGCATTGAAGGCAGCGGCGTCCAGGTCGGTTTCGGCAAGTGCCAGCGCCAGCGGGTGGTTGGCCGCGACGGCAAGAAATGAGGCCCCATGAAGCGTGTCCGGGCGGGTCGTGAACACCTCGATCGATTCGGTTCCGCCCGGTGCCTGCGCGGTCAGATCGAATCGCACCCGCGCGCCTTCGGACCGGCCGATCCAGTTCTGCTGCATCAGCCGCACACGGTCAGGCCATCGGTCGAGCGTCTCGATCGCAGCAAGAAGCTCGTCGGCGAAATCGGTGATTTTCAGGAACCATTGTGACAGGCGGCGCCGCTCGACAGCCGCCCCGGACCGCCAGCCGCGGCCATCCACCACCTGTTCATTGGCCAGCACCGTGTTCTCGACCGGATCCCAATTGACCCAGCTTTCCTTGCGGTAGGCCAGCCCCTTTTCGAGGAATTTGAGGAACATCCGCTGTTCATGGCGGTAATAGTCCGGCGTGCAGGTGGCCAGCTCGCGGTCCCAGTCATAGGACAGAC
>JAYYLR010000193.1:0-13687 GCA_036143955.1 Pseudomonadota bacterium
GCGACCGACACGCGAGGAGGCCGAAGCGGCCGTCGAAACCCTGATCCGCTGGATGGGCGAAACGCCCGGCCGCGAGGGACTCGTCGACACGCCGGCGCGCGTTGTCCGCGCCTGGGAAGAGTTCTGCGCAGGCTATGACGAAGACCCGACCTCGCTTCTGACAAGCACCTTCGAGGAAGTCGAAGGCTATGACGACATGGTGATGCTCCGCTCGATCCGCATGGAGAGCCATTGCGAACACCATCTTGTGCCGATACTCGGCGTTGCGCATATCGCCTATCTCCCCGACCAGCGGGTCGTCGGCATTTCGAAACTGGCGCGTGTTCTCGACGGGTTTTCGCGACGGCTTCAGACGCAGGAGACGCTGACGGCGCAGGTCGCCGACTGCATCCAGACGGCGCTGAAGCCCCGCGGCGTGGCCGTGCTGATCGACGCCCAGCATCAGTGCATGACCACACGCGGCGTCCACAAGCCGGACGTATCTATGGTCACGACGCGCTTTACGGGTGCTTTCGAGACCGACCGCGGCCTGCGAAACAGGTTTCTCGATCAGACACGGCTCGGCTGAACCGGCAACGCGCTTCTGCAGGGCGGATTTTTCGGCAGCTGAATTTTCTGTGACCGCCGCAGCCTATCGGCTATGATCCCGCGAAACAGGAAGATAACGGTGCCCGAGAC
The DNA here is from genome assembly GCA_036143955.1 of Pseudomonadota bacterium. Lineage (GTDB taxonomy): Bacteria > Pseudomonadota > Alphaproteobacteria > Puniceispirillales > Puniceispirillaceae > UBA8309. The sequence continues at coordinate 679 of JAYYLR010000193.1, forward strand.
ATGATCCTCTCACCTGTCCTGAACATCCTCGGCCTGCTGACCACGATCCTCGCGGCGGCGATGCTGATCCCGATGTGCTTCGATCTGTATTTCGGTTCACCCGACTGGCAGGTCTTCGCCCTGTCGTCGCTTCTGACGGCGTTTGTCGGGGTGTCGGTTTGGCTGGCGACATCGCAGCGCGACGGGTTCGACCTCGGGCTGCGGCAAGCTTTCCTGCTGACCAACGGGTCGTGGATTTCGATCGGGATCTTCGGGGCGCTTCCCTTCATGTTCAGCGAACTGGACCTGAGCCTGACGGACGCCATCTTCGAATCGGTGTCCGGCATCACGACGACCGGCTCGACGGTTCTTCAGCAGATCGAGATGGCATCTCCCGGAATCCTGATCTGGCGCGCGCTTCTGCAGTGGCTTGGCGGTGTTGGGATCATCGTCATGGCGATGGCCGTTCTGCCGATGCTGTCGGTTGGCGGGATGCAGCTCTTCCGCACCGAATCCTTCGACACCGCCGACAAGGTTGTCCCGCGGGCGGCACAGCTTGCCGGCGGCATCGGTCTTGTCTATGCCGGCCTGACGGCAAGCTGGGCCATCATGCTGTCATTTGCCGGGATGAGCAATTTCGACGCCATAGCGCATGCCATGACGACGATTGCCACCGGCGGCTATTCAACCCGCACCGCCTCGATCGCGGCGTTTGATTCCGTGGCCATCGAATGGATCGTGATTGCCGGCATGATTGTTGGCAGCCTGCCGTTCGCCCATTACCTCGCCATTGTTCGCGGCGGCTGGAAGCCGCTTCTGCAGGACCCTCAGGTGCGCTGGTTCCTGGCGCTTCTGGCGTCGGTCGTTGTGGTCCTGATCTGGTATCTGAGCAATGACGGCATGCCTGTCTCCGTGGCCATCCGGCAGGCCAGCTTCAATGCCGTTTCGATCATGACCGGCACCGGCTATGGAAGCGCCAATTTTTCGGCCTGGGGCGGCTTTGCCTCGACGCTGCTTCTGATCGCCATGTTCATCGGCGGATGCGGCGGGTCGACGACATGCGGCATCAAGGTGTTCCGGCTGCAGGTTCTGGCGACGACGGCGCGCGTCCAGATAGGCCGCCTGCTCCGCCCCCACGCGGTAATCCTTGCCTATTACAACCGGCGGCCAGTGGCCAATGAGGTCATGGACTCGGTGATGGGGTTCTTTTACCTCTACATCCTGTGCTTCGTCGTTCTGGCGATCCTGCTGGGCGCCCTCGGGCTCGACTTCATCACCGCGCTGTCCGGCGCCGCGACTTCGATCAGCAATGTCGGGCCGGGACTTGGCAACCTGATCGGCGCCGAGGGGAATTTCGCCACGCTTCCGGACCTGGCGAAATGGATCATGGCTTTTGGCATGCTGCTGGGACGGCTCGAGCTTTTCACCGTGCTGGTGATGCTCAATCCCGGATTCTGGCGCCGCTAGACGGCATGCACCGGATCAAGGAAGGATGACGTTGTCGAGCTTGTCGAGTTCAATGCGGGCCTGACGGTCCAGCCCCTCGAGAGCGGCGTTCAGACACTCATTGACCGCGCGCTGCACGTCATTTGCCGAGGACGATTCGGGGATTGTGACAGCGTGCGATGCAGCAAGCTTGATCATCGCCTGCGACCCGCCAACAGGCTGAAGCCACATCAGCTGCGCCTCGAACTCTACCTTGATTTCCGCATCCTGCTGGTCGGTCAGGGCGTTGGTCAGCCCGACCTCGCGCGGCAGCTTGACCTTGGTGACCGCGGCACGGGTGATGTCGAGAATCAACTCGCCACTGCCGCCGGCAGGTACCAGCGTCCTTGTGGCCCATTGCGAGACCAGATTGCCGGGATAGGGCTGCTGCAGATGGCCGATATAGGGAGGCTCGATCGGCATCTTCCAGTTTTCGATGATTTCCAGCCGCCGTGCGTTCAGCGGCAGCGCGCCTTCAGCCACGGACGGGGTCATCAGCTGGGGTGGCGGTGGTGAGTCGGCCGTGCAGGCGGCCAGGATGAGAGCCGAAAGAAGGCAGGGGACAGCCAGCGCGCGCATGATGAATTCTCCTATGGTCGCCACAGTCGAATAAGCCAAGAAGGCGGCATCAATGTGGCGGTATCAGTGCCGCGCGCCGGGCGGGGTGATCGAGCGCGTGGTCTTGCAGAACTCGCAGGTGACGTCGATGGTGCCGGCCTCGGTCACCAGGTCGGCAAGCTCCTCGGCCGACATCCTTTCCAGCACGGCGGTAACCCTGTCCGGGCTGCACCGGCAGCGGTCGACGACAGGCTGCGCCGGCGCGACATGCGGGCGAAGCGCGTTGAAAAGCCGGAAAACCAGAGCTTCCGGAGCCAGTGCCGGGTCAATCAGCTCCTCGCGGCGGACCGAACGGAGCAGCATCTCGGCAATCGTCCAGGCATCGTCCTGAACAGCGCGCGACACACTCTCCAACGTGCCACCATCGGCCGCCACCCGCTGCACCATCAGCGCGCTGGCGGTCCAGCTGTCACCCTGCCGACCCGCTGCTGCCACGATATGGCTGTCGACCTGCTCGGAATTGGCGAACCAGGCCGTGGCGGCATCACTCAGCGTCTCGCCGTCAAGCTCGACAATCCCCTGATAGCGGCCGTTTTCGGAACCCTGGTCGACGGTGAAAGCAACGTAGCCGGTCCCCAGCAGTGCCGGCACGCTGGCCGGCATCGCGGCAACCATGTCGTCGCCAACCGGCGGTGACACCTCGTCGTCAAAGGCGGTATAGCCGCGAAGCGCGCCGTCCGACGTCACGTCGGCGAGAAGCGTTTTCACATAGGCGTCGCCCTTCGCCTGCAGGGTGAAGACACCGTCGAACTTCATGAAGGTCGAGAGGCAGGCGGCAATGGCCATCGCCTCCGCCTGCAGTCCTGCAACCGCGTCCGGATAGCCGTGCCGCGCCAGGATCTGCGTAACCGGCACGCCGACGGTGGCGAAACGCCCTCTCACAAGTGCCGCCTCGCCGGTTTCCCCGGCAAGATAGAATGGCAGGATCTGGGCGCCGGCCCGGCTTGCATCAATGGACGCCACGTCTTTCTCCGTTGCTTGATGGAGCCTAAGGCCCATATGGGTCGTCAGTTGCCGGCCATGCACCAGGCCAGAACCGCTTTCTGCGCATGCAGACGGTTTTCGGCCTCGTCGAAAACCGCCGATTGCGGGCCGTCGATGACCTCGGCGGTAATTTCCATCCCGCGCCAGGCCGGAAGGCAGTGCAGAACAATGACATCGCCGGCGGCAGCCTCAAGGAGTTCCTGGTTCACCTGAAACGACCTGAAATCCTCGCGGCGCGTTCCTTCCTCGTCACCCATTGAAATCCAGACATCGGTGACAAGGGTCTGGCTTCCCGCCGCCGCCTCTATTGCCGAATCATAAAGCACAAGATCTGCACCCTCGGCACGGGCCCAGGCGAGAAGCTCGGCCGGCGGCGCGTAACCCTCCGGACAGGCGATGCGAAGCTGGAAGCCGAAACGGGCAGCAGCTTCGATCCAGCTTGCCGCGACGTTGTTTCCGTCGCCGATCCACGTCACCACCTGCCCCTTGAGCGCACCATGACGCTCGATCATGGTCTGCAGGTCGGCCATGATCTGGCAGGGGTGGGACCGAGCCGTCAGGGCGTTGATCACAGGAACGGTGGCATGTTCGGCAAGGGTCAGCAGCGTGTCATGGGAAAAGCAGCGTATCGTGATGGCGTCGACATAGCGCGACAGCACCCGCGCCGTGTCCTCGATGCTCTCGCCACGGCCGATCTGCAGGTCCTGGGCCGACAGCATCAGCGGCGTTCCGCCAAGCTGCGAGATCCCCACCTCGAATGACACGCGGGTGCGGGTCGAGGGCTTCTCGAAGATCATGGCAACGCTTTTTCCGGAAAGCGGCTTCGCCGTTTCGCCGCCGCCTTTCAGCGCCGCTTTCATTGCCGCCGCTTCGTCGAGCATCGCCTGAAGCGTGGCGGTGTCGAAATCCCTGATGTCGAGGAAATGTCTCATCACTAAATGTCCCCGATCCCGACCGCCGCGGCCAGGACCCTGTCAAAGGCATCCACCGCCAGCGCGATTTCCTCCTCGGAAATGACCAGCGGCGGCAGGAAGCGAACCGTGTTCTCGGCCGCCGGCGCGGTCAGCACATGCTCGGCACGAAGGGCGGCGACAATGTCACCGGCCGGCAGATGGTCGGCAAGCCTGACACCGCACAGGAAGCCGCGGCCGCGCACTTCCACAATCTCCTCCGGATGGTTCTCGGCAACGCCGCGTAGCGCGGCGTGCAGAACCGCCCCTCGCCGGTTGACGTCGTCAAGGAAACCGGGTGCAGAGACCTCGTCGAGTATCACCTCGGCGACAGCCATGGCGAGCGGGTTGCCGGCAAATGTGGACCCGTGTGTTCCCGGGGTCATGGCATCGCCGACCTCGGCGCTGGCAATCACCGCACCAACCGGGAAGCCGCCGCCAAGCCCCTTCGCCATGGCGATGATGTCGGGACGGATGCCGGATGTCTGGTAGGCGAAGAGCGTTCCGGTACGGCCGATGCCTGACTGCACCTCGTCGGCAATCACAAGCACGCCGAACTCATCGGCAGCCTCCCTGACGCCGCGAAGATACTCGTCATGCGCATCACGGGCACCGCCCTCACCCTGGACCGGCTCGATCATCACCGCAGCGACATGGTCGCCAAGCGCGTCGCGAAGCGCGTTGAGATTGCCAAAGGCAACATGTTCGAAGCCGGCAGGCATTGGTCCGAAGCCTGTCCGGTTGGCCGGCTTGTCGGTCGCCGCCAGCATCCCCAGCGTGCGCCCATGGAAGGATCCGGTGGCGCAGAGGATCGTCATGCGGTCCGTCTCGCCACGCTCATGCGCAGCACGGCGCGCGATCTTCACGGCGGATTCATTCGCCTCGGCGCCGGAATTGCAGAAATAGACCTGATCGAGACCGGTCAGCTCGGCCAATTTTGCGGCAACGCGTTCCTGACCCGGAATCCGGTAAAGGTTGGATGTGTGCCAGAGCCGACCGGCCTGATCACGAAGTGCCTCGACAAGCGCCGGGTGTGAATGGCCAAGCGTGTTCACGGCAATACCGCTTGCGCAGTCGAGATACCGCTCGTCACCCTCGGTGATCAGCCAGCATCCCTCGCCGCGCACGAATGAAAGGTCGGCGCGTCCGTAGGTTTTCATCACAGCCGAAGTCGGCGTCTGCGGTTTCGAGCTTGCTGTCATCTTGAACTCGTTGTGGCGACCCGCCCTTCACGGATCGGTGGAAGAACTGCGTTACGCTGAACGGCAGGACTTTCATTGCCCAAAAACCAAACCACCAGCCCGTCGACAACGGCGCCGGTGGTTTCATCCAATGCATCGCAGGGGTGCAAAGCTCGGCATTTTGGCCTGTTTTGTCAAGGCGTTTGGCCCGTGCCCTGTTCGCAGCTCAGTCCTGGATGAAATGCTTCGCCAGCCGCAGTCCCTGCGACTGGTAGTTCGAACCCGAACCGGAGGCGCCGTAAAGGCTGTCGGGCACGGCCGCCATCGGTTCATAGACGAGACGGCAGACCGTCTGGCCTTCCTCGATCAGGAACGGCACGTCATGCGAGCGCACCTCGAGAACAGCGCGTGTGTTGCCGGCGCCGAGCTCGCGCACGCCGAAGCCCGGATCGAAAAACCCCGCATAATGCGCCCGGAATTCACCGACCCTTGTGTCATAGGCCCGCATTTCGGCGGCATGGTCGCGCGGCACGGTTACGAATTCACGGCTTGCCAGAATGTAGAATTCATCAGGATGAAGCACCAGCCCGCCGGCAACGAGATCGGACTTTGTCAGCCGTTCCCAGAACGCGTCCACCTGGCAGCTTGCTGGCGCGTCTATATCGATCAGTCCGGCATGTTTGCGGGCGCGCCATCCGATAATCCCGTCTTCCCCTGTCGGCGCAAGATTGACACTGAGCGCGACGCCGTCACGGATGTCGACATCATCAGTGCCGCTCACAAGCCCGACATCACGCTGAAGGTCCTTCATGGCGTCATCCGACATCGAGGCAGGTCCACGCCGCAGGCGAAGCTGTGACAGGCAGGATCCCGGCCTGACAAGAACAGAGAATGTGCGCGGCGAGATTTCGGCGTAGAGCGGGCCTTGATAGCCTGCCGCCACGGTCTCGAATTCCAGCGCTCCATCGGTAATCAGACGGGTGAAGATATCGAGCCTGCCGGTCGAGCTTTTCGGGTTCGCCATCGCGCTGACATCGCTCTGCAGAGCCAGACGTTCCTGCAACTCGACGATATAGACGCACCCACGCTCCAGCACGGCGCCGCCGGCCAGATCAATCTGATGCATGGCAAGCCTCGCCAGCTTGTCCTCGACCCGCATCTCGGCGCCGGGAAGAAAGGAGGACTGTACCCGCCAGGCGCGGCTGCCGAGCCGCAAATCAAGGCTGGCGGGCTGCATCTGGCGCTCGGTGATCGGTGTCACTGCTGAAATCATGCCGGCTTCGGCAGCTTCGCGAATGTCCTGAACGGGCAGGATTCCCCGGCTCGTCATAGGTTCCGTCCCCCTAGCTTTTCAGCCGGTAACCCGACTTCAGCACAACGTAGCACAGCCACCCGAGAACGCCATTCAGAAGGACAAGGCAAATGATGCCCGTAACGACCGGTCGATCCGCAATCCCGAGGAGCCCGTATCTGAAACCGTCGATGGCGTAGAAAAACGGATTCAGTGTGGCAATGGTGTCGAATGGCGAGGGCAGACGATCCACCGAATAGAAGGTGCCGGACAGAAACGCCAGAGGCTGGATCAGGAAGTTGGTGATTGCCGACATCTCGTCGAACTTGTTTGCCCAGATCCCGGCGAGTATGCCGGCAAAGGAAAGTGCCAGCGACCCGAGAATGAGGAAGGCCAGCGCCGTCAGCGGCGCCGCCGGCATCGAAAGCCCGCCGAACACGCCCAGCACCAAAGCCGCCACCAGCCCCACGGCAATGCCGCGCGTCATCCCGCCTGCAGCCATTCCGACAAGAAGCTCGCCCGGGCCGATAGGCGGCATCAGCAGATCGACGATGTTCCCCTGTACTTTCGACACGACAAAGGAAGAGGAGGTATTGGCAAAGGCGTTCTGGAGCACCGTCATCATGGCAAGGCCGGGCACCAGGAAGGCAATGAAATCGGTGTCGCCGGCAAGCTGCGCGCGCTCGCCCACCGCAACGGCGAACACCATCAGGAACAGCATCGAGGTGATGACCGGCGCGATAACGGTCTGCATTCCCACCTTGGCGAAGCGCTGAACCTCGCGCATGTAGAGCGTCCACAGGCCAATCCAGTTCACCCGTCCGATCTGAACCGGTCGCGGTGACAGCGTCACCCGATGGTCGCAGTGACCGTCATTTGCGGGAATGTCTTTTGGCGACAGGGGGCTGGACGTCTGCTCGTTCATGCCGCAGAAAATAGGTCCTGCACGGGCAAATCGCAACATCGAACGCGGTGGGCCGGGCCCGTCGCTGAAGAGGGCGCAATATGACGACGGAAGAGCGACCGCCAGCGGAGAGACGGCTGATGAACAAGGCCGTCCATTACCTTGGCCGCTACACCGCCTCGCGGCAGCGACTTCGCGAGGTGCTGAAGAGGTTCGCGCTACGAAAGCTTGAGTCGCATGACGAGGCGGAAGTCGATCGTGCCCTCGAGAGCGTGATCGAGGACTGCGTAAGGCTCGGCTATGTCGACGACACCGCCTTCGCGCTGTCACGCGCACGCGGAAAGCGCCGTGCCGGCAGGTCGGCAATGGCGATCAGGCGAAGCCTGCAGGAACATGCCATCGACACGCAGACGGTCGATGAAGCGCTGCAGGCTGCCGACGAGGATCTGGCCGATGGCGAACTTGCCGCCGCCCTGCGGCACGCGGCGCGGCGGCGCATCGGACCCTATACCCTGCGTGAGGTGGACGAGGCGGGGCGGAACCGTCATCTGGCGTCCTTCGCCCGTGCCGGGTTTTCCTTTGCAGTCGCCCGTCAGGTGATGGCACTTGAGGACGCCGCCACGGCCGACGAGCTTGCCGAGGAATTGCGGCGCTAACCCGACAGCCGATCTTGCGATGTCCAGACGCGTCGGTCTAAAATGCGCGCGGATTTATCCGTCGTCTCGAGGCCCGTCCGGCCCAGGGACGGCATGCCGGGTTGGGAGGGATTTCAATGACCCAGAACAGACTGTTTGCACCGAGCGACGACACCATTGCCGATGCGCTGATCGACGACAGGGGCTATCTCGACATGTATGCCGCGTCGGTTGCCGATCCCGACGCTTTCTGGGCGGAGCACGGGAAGCGGATCGACTGGATCAAGCCCTACAGCCAGATTAGCGACGTGTCCTATGACGCGGCGGATCTTCACATCAAATGGTACGCGGACGGCACGCTGAATGCCGCCGCCAACTGCCTCGACCGGCATCTCGAGACGCGCGGCGACCAGACGGCCATCATCTGGGAGGGCGACGATCCCGCCGACTCGCGTCACATCAGCTATGCCGAACTTCATGAAGAGGTATGCAGGTTTGCCAATGTGCTGAAGGCGGAAGGCGCCAAGAAAGGCGACCGGATCACAATCTACATGCCGATGATTCCAGAGGCCGCCGTCGCGATGCTGGCCTGCGCGCGCATCGGCGCTGTCCATTCCGTCGTCTTCGGCGGGTTCTCGCCCGACGCGCTTGCCGGACGGATTCAGGACTGCGATTCCAACATGGTCATTACCGCAGACGAAGGCGTTCGCGGCGGCCGCCCGATTCCGCTGAAGGCGAATACGGACGCGGCCCTGACCTCCTGCCCTGACTGTAAAAAGGTGATCGTTGTCCGTCGTACTGGCGGCGATATCGCCTGGGTCGACGGACGCGACGTCTGGTATCACGAGGCGATGTCCGGCGCCTCCACCGATTGCCCGCCGGAGGAGATGAACGCCGAGGACCCGATGTTCATCCTCTATACCTCCGGATCGACCGGCAAGCCGAAGGGCGTGCTTCACACAACCGGCGGCTACATGGTCTATGCGTCGATGACGCATCAGTATGTATTCGACTATCACGATGGTGAAATTTACTGGTGCACGGCCGATGTCGGCTGGGTCACCGGGCACAGCTATATCGTCTATGGCCCGCTGGCCAACGGTGCCGTAACACTGATGTTCGAAGGCGTCCCGACCTATCCTGACAGCTCGCGGTTCTGGCAGGTCGTCGAGAAACACAAGGTCAACATTTTCTACACCGCGCCGACCGCCATCAGGGCGCTGATGCGCGAGGGCGAGGGGCCGGTCAAGGGATTCGACCGGTCCTCGCTGCGGCTTCTCGGGAGTGTCGGCGAGCCGATCAATCCGGAAGCCTGGATGTGGTATCACGAGGTTGTCGGCGACGGCCGCTGCCCGATCGTCGATACCTGGTGGCAGACCGAGACAGGCGGCATCCTGATCACCCCTCTTCCCGGCGCGACATCGACGAAACCCGGATCGGCAACACGGCCGTTCTTCGGTATCGAGCCGATCCTCGTCGATGGCGAGAACAACGAGCTCGCGGGCGCGGTGGACGGCAATCTTTGCATCAACCGGTCCTGGCCTGGCCAGATGCGAACCGTCTATGGCGATCATCAGCGGTTCATTGACACCTATTTCACCACCTTCCCGGGACGTTACTTCTCAGGCGACGGCGCGCGCCGGGACGAGGACGGCTATTTCTGGATCACCGGCCGGGTCGACGACGTGCTGAACGTTTCAGGACACCGGATGGGAACGGCAGAAATCGAATCCGCCCTTGTGGCACATCCGAAGGTGGCGGAATCCGCTGTCGTCGGCTATCCACACGCCATCAAGGGCCAGGGAATCTACGCCTATGTCACGCTGATTGAAGGCTGCGAGCCAAGCGATGATCTGCTGGCCGAGCTGCGCCAGTGGACGCGCAAGGAAATCGGCCCGATCGCCACGCCCGACCTGCTGCAGTGGGCGCCGCAGCTTCCGAAGACCCGGTCAGGCAAGATCATGCGCCGGATCCTTCGCAAGATTGCGGCAAACGACTATGCCGAGCTCGGCGACACCTCGACGCTGACCGATCCCGGCGTTGTCACCGACCTGGTGGAGAACCGCCAGAACCGCTGACCTGGCGGCACCGGTCAGAAGGCGACGCAGAAGACTTTACTGGATCTGCAATTCATTGGCCCTGCAGACGGCGTGAAGCCTGTTGCGGGCGCCAAGCTTGCCGCGAAGGCTTTTGATGTGATGTTTGACAGTTACTTCGCTTAACGCCAGAAGATCGGCTATCTCCCGGTTGCTCATTCCCGCCCGGAGCCCGGCCAGAACGTCATGCTCGCGCCGCGTCAGGTCGATGCTGGGACCGGCCCCGCCAATTGCCATTTCGACAGGCACATAGCGCTCGCCCGCCATGATCAGGCGAAGCGCACCGAGAAAGGCGTTTGCAGTCAAATTGTAGGGGAGAAACCCGTCACCTCCGGCCGCCACAAGATCAGCTACCGACACCGCCTTCGGCTGTGAATTCATCACCGCGACCGGTATCCGGTGGCGACAGTCGCGGCGGAAACGGCGCAATCCCTGAAGCCCCTCCATATCGGGCATCTGCAGGTCGAGCGCTGCCACGCCAAGCCTGTCGGCCTGATTGGCAAGCGACAGCGCCTGTTCAAGACTGCCCGCTGTAACGATCTTCATTTCCGGATCGGAGCGGGCCAGATGATGCTGGGCGAAATCGCGACTGAAGCTGTTTTCGAACGCCACCAGAACATCCATGACCTACCTCCCATGGTCTGATGGTATGAGTACTTTAGTGCTCAACTTACAGAGGCGCAGCCTGGTGTGCATTCAATTTTTCGTAAACAATTCAACTAATAATGGCAGCAGGAGATGTCCTCATGGTTTGAAGGCATCGTATGAAAGGCGAAGAATAAGAATTCTGCTGGAACGCAGCCGGTAGGGGTCCGGAGTCGAAATTTTTCGATATTCAAAGGACAGTACAACCTTAAGGTTAGATGTTTCATGTCCGATCATCGGCACAAGATCAAGGCCGGTCAGGCGCGTGCTGGCGCGGTGCGGCGCAGCAAGGAAGGCAAGCGGGCGACGGGACCTCTCGGAGCGGCGTATGTGCCTGAGATGAAGCGCCCCAAGCTTTCCTTTCCATCTCAGGCCGAAAAACCCTTCCCGCGCTCGCGCGTCCGGTACCGGCGTCACGCCCGACTGACGCTTCCGTTCAAGCGCGAAGCCGAGCCAGGGCGTAAGTTTGGAGCCGACCCCCAACTCGTGGTGAAATGTGAGCCTGTCCCGAGCCAGGTTCAGCCATTGCGACCTTGCGGTCAGGCGTGCCAGGCCGACATGAGATCTACGCGTCGGCGAGTGAACCGCGGTCAGACCCAACCTTGTGCGGAAATGGCGTTGCGATACGGTGAGGTCGGCGCGGCCCTGCTGGAATCGCGATAAACCGGGTTCGACAAACAGGCTCAGCTTCCGCGTGGCGCTGTTCTGATGGATGGCGGTCAGGCGCAGCATTCCCGCCTGGCCATCGAATCCGGACCGGAAGGGACGCCGACGAAACAGCATCGTCTCGACATCCAGATCCCAGGCGGTTCCGGCTCGGTAGCGGTTTACCAGTGTCAGCCCGTACCAGAAATCGACGCCTCCGTCGCGTGGAGTCCGTGATCTGAAAGTTCGATCTGGGTCGCAGATAATCCGCAATCGCGCACAGAGCCGGTGAAGCGCCGATCCCTGTTGCAACCGGATCACAGGATCACGTGCACGATCCACAAGCGATGGTCTGTACCCGATGATGGCATCGATCCGCAGGTGCCGCTGCCAGGGACCGTGGCACGCCACACGAAGATAGGTCGCGCGATTTTGAAGCGCCGGTGTCAGGCTGCTTTGATCAAGCTGCCGAAGGTGGCTGTCAGCCTGCCTGCACCGACCGGCAACCTGTGCTGCGAACGCGGCGCCAAGCGTCAGCTCGTCCGAATCAGGGAAGAGGCCAAGCGCCTCTTCGGCAAGTCCGTAGGCCTCCTCAGCACGGCCGTCATGAAGCAGGCGCCGCATTCTTTCCAGAAACCAGGGTGGTGTCCGTGGCGTCAGACCAATGATCCTGAGGCCATTGTCGGACGCGGCATGACGGTCACTGCTTGCGTCACTGTCCTGATCCGCCTGCGTTTGCGCCTCCGGTCGTAGCGGTTCGGCCGGGCGCAATTCCGCCCCGATTGCGCAATGGGGCGTGGCGACGTGGCTGCATGTCAGCGCCAGCAGGGCCTGTGCGGCCAAGCGCCGGATCGCCCGGAATCGCAAGCACTTCCTCCGTGCCCATGAATGGCCAGAAAGGATAATGCAACGGATTAACCCCGGATCTCGGATGGCTTGTCGCGCCGGTGCGCAAGAGTTGTGCCGAAACAGGCGCTAGAAAAGACGGCGAAGCTTCTCGGTGACGAATTGTGGCGGCTCGTTGAAGGCAACCGTGCCGGAGAAGGTGCCGGACGCGTCATAGAGATAGACCGTTGCCGTATGGTCGAACAGGATCACCCCGTCAGCCTGCTCGACCCGGCTTGCATAGGCGCCGAACGCATCATGAGCCCGCTCGAGTTGCCGCCTGTCTCCGGTCAGGCCGGTCACCGGCATGTCGAACAGCGAGAGATAGGCCGCCAGCTGTTCCGGCGTGTCGCGTTCGGCATCGACGGTAATGAAGACGGTCTGAAGCGGCGTCGTATCGACACCCTGTTCCGCCACCTCGTCCAGCGACGTCGACAGCAGCGTCAATGTCATCGGGCAGACGTCGGGGCAATAGGTGTAGCCGAAGAACAGCGCAATGGGTGCGCCGGCGAAATCGGCATTGGTACGAAACGCGCCGGTCTGGTCGACAAGCCCGAAAGCCCGGTCCTGGAAGTTGCCGAAACCGAATTCCATCTGCCGCGCCTGTCGCTCGGCGAACCAGAAAATACCGGCAGCGGCGAGACAGAAAGCGATTGCGGCCATGATGGCAGTGCGCCTGCCGCGCCACAGCTTACCGCCGGCAGAATGTGA
>JAYYLR010000194.1:0-4774 GCA_036143955.1 Pseudomonadota bacterium
ATCGCGGCGAGGAACAGGACCGTCGAGATTCCGGCCCCGACCGCCGCCTCGGTAAAGGCGACGTCGACCGCGTCAAGATTGACGAACATTGCCGCCGAAACGAGCGAATAGGCTCCGGCAAGAACAACGACGGCGAAGAGGCGCCGCGACCTGATGACAAGGATCAGGATAAAGACCAGAAGCGCCAGAAGCAGGATGTTGGTCAGGACCCCAGCCATCATCATTCCGACTCCTCACGATCATCGGTGACGGGCTCCAGGCCGCTGCGATGCGCCACCTGCGCCACCGCGTGGGTCGAGATCGGGCTGGTGAAAAACAGGAAAATGCCGACAAGCGCCAGCTTCACGCTGATCAGGGTGAAGCCTTCATGGACAATCAGTCCGAGAATGATGAACCCGACGCCGGCCGTATCCATCATGCCGACGGCATGGGTCCGGCTGTAGAGGTCGGGCAGACGCAGCAGACCGAGGCTTCCGGTCAGAAGCGCCACGACGCCGGTAGCGATCAGAAGGCCGGACAAAATGTCGATGACGAGGCTCATTTCCGCCCGTCCTCCTGCCCGGGAAGTTCGGCCTTTGCGCGGCCGCCACGGTCTCCAAGACCACCGGTGTCGAAGAGTTTCAGCACCGCAAGCGTGCCGATGAAATTGATGATGGCGTAGAGAATCGAGATATCGACGAATTCGGGGCGCCCCATGACATAGCCATGAAGGGCGATGCCAAGGATCACGACAGTGCCGATGGCGTTCACCGCCAGCAGCCTGTCGAAAGCTGTCGGGCCGCGCATTGCGCGCACAAGCGCCATCAGCAGGGCGACAGCGCATGCCGCAAGTCCAACAGAGAACATCATCCTGCCGACCCGCCTTCCAGGGCCGTCACCCTGCGGTCCATGTCGCCGCTGTCGACATCCGCCATGAAGGACGGGTCGAGGGCGTGGACCAGGAAGCTGTGGCCTGATGTCCCGTCGCCGTCGATCTCGATGGTGACCGTGCCCGGCGTCAGCGTGATCGAATTCGCGTAGGTGACGAGGCCGCCCGCGGACGACTGCGTCGCAGGTGTCGTGAAGACGACCGGCTTCGGCGCCCCGCCAAGAATCAGTTTTCCGGTCGCGATGTTCGACATCACGATTTCCTTGAGCAGCCAGAGGATATAGCCCGGAAGCCGGGCCATCATGTGAAGCGGCAGCCCTTCACCGTCGGTCGCGCCGATCCTGTGGGCAAGCCAGGTCGCCAGCGCACAGCTGACAATGCCAAGCGTGATGAGAAGACCGTTGTAATGCCCAGACATGAGAAGCCATGTAGCGAACAGAACGAAAAACAATGTCAGATTGCGAACGGTGCGGCTCACGAACTTCCCCCCAGATCGCACGATATTAGTGCGCAGGTCCTCGCACTTCAATCCGAAATCAGGCGATATTTCGGTGTCACATGCGGTTGAATCGCGCAAATAATGGGAGTATCCAGACAGAGGGTCGCGGCAACGCCGTGATCGGTGTCACACAGGGGGTTTCTGTCATGGCTGCAACAAAGCCGCGTCCGGACAATGTTCCGGAGGAAAATGTCTATAACGGCGTCCACTGGCTCGTTATCCTGACCTATATCGCCGCCATCGGAGGTGTCGCCGCGCTGATGATGAACGCCGGCTGACGGCGGACATTACAGCGCATTGACCCTTCCTGCGGCGACCTGTTAGACGTCACGCATGGAACAGCTGTACCAAGAACGCATCCTTGCGCTTGCGAAGGCCATACGTGGTGTGGCGGAGATCAAAAGCCCGACGCATCGAGCCAGCGTGTCGAACCCGACATGCGGCGATCGGGTCGATGTGAGCCTGCTTGTATCAGACGGGGTTGTCGACGCCGCGTCGACGCATGTCCGTGGCTGTGCCCTGTGCGAGGCCGGCGCCGGACTGCTGGTGAGCTTGGCCCCTGGACTGGCGGCAGCCGACATTGAGACGCAGCGTGACGTGCTGAAAGCATGGCTTGAAGGCGAAGATCGGGACGATCTGCCAGCCGGCATGCAGGATTTCCAGCCGGTGCGCGCAATCCGCAACCGCCATAAATGCGTCAGCCTTGCCTATGACGCCTGCGTCGCCGCCCTTCGGGACAGCGACAGAACGTAATCGACGTTGCCGGTGTTATTCCGGCCGTACGGACACCTTGCCGAAAAGCCACAGCACAAAGCACAAGGCAAGCGGAAAGCCGATGACAAGGATGAGGCCGATATTCGCGTCCATGGTTCTGTCCCCCAGATGAACTGTATGGTGCGGTTATAACCCCGCCCGTTTGGCGCGCAAGCGATAACTGGCCTGCCTGACTGCTAAATGATGCCGCAAGCCGGATCACTACCCTTTCGGCCCGGCCCCGCCATTCTCGCAGACGGCACCGTCACAGCATGGCATGACATTCGTGCCGCAATACGCGCATTGGCCATGGCCGTGGACCCATACGAGGTTCTCGGGGCGTCCGCAGGCCGGACACCGCGGCATCAGGTGGATGGCGGCGCTTTCGTCGCCCCGGTCTTTCCGGTCGGCCTCGCTCATCGCGCGCCAAGCCGTTCCTTCAGCCGCCGGCGGGCCTCGGCGGTGCCGTCATGGAAAGTGCCGAACCAGACATCGAGCGGGAAATCGACACTGCCATAATTGCATTCGAAATAGCGGTGATGAAGCTGATGGTGGAAATGCCCGACCAGCATGCGCCGGCTTCTGCCGACGAGAAGCTCGTGGAAACCGGTGTGGCCGAAGATCGCCGACAGAGCCAGCATGTAGCCGTGGAACATCACGATCACCGGGTGCGACGGCACGACCAGATGCACCAGAATCGAGCTGAAATAGATCACATGCTCGACAGGATGCATCGAAATGCCGGACCAGGGGCCGACATTGACGTTGCGGTGATGCAGCGAATGGACATGACGATAGAGGGGTCCTGTGTGCAGAAGCCTGTGCCCCCAGTAGAAATGGAAGGCAATCCAGGGTCCGGTGAACATCAGGATCAGGACGAACAGAACCGGATTGTCCGCCATCGTCACCGCCGGGGTCCAGCCATTGGCGTGCGTCCACAGAATCAGGACGACATAGCCGCTCCAGATCGGAACGCCGCTGGCAAGCGACCAGAACATGTTGTCATGGACCTGATTGCCGAAGGTGAACCGCGACCCGCCGCGATGCCCGAACTGCGCCACATATTTGCGTTCGTCGCCCTGCTTCCGGAAGGAATAGAAAAACAGGTGGAAACCGCCGGCAAACAGCAGCACCAGCACGAAATTCAGCACCAGCACCGCGCCGACCCGGCCGGGCGTCAGCACCGACATGTCGGCGAGGATGGGTCGAAGCGCGCACCATCCTGCAACCGCAAGGCCGAGGAAAATCACCGCCTCTGAAAGGGTCAGCCAATAGTCGCGATGGTAGGCGACGATGTCGCGGATCCGCAACGGCCAGACGAAAAGCGGGTTGTTGCCAATCGGCAGCTCCGGGGCGAAATGCCATTCGCCGGCGCCCGCACGCGGCGCTTCGGCGGGGGTGCCGGGTCTTGGTTCGGGAACGGGTGTCGTCATGGCGTCCAACCAATCGGGTGACTGTTCCCGAACGGTGCCAGAACTGCCGCCACGGCACAATCGGATTTGTGGGGCATCATAGCCGGTGGAAACCGGTCCTCGGACTCCACGGATTTGAGATTTGGCGCGTGTTGGTGCACTCTTGCCGTTGACTCGCGCTGTCGGCACGTTGCGGCTAGCGGCGAGGCATCCGTATGATTGTGTCAGATGCCATCGCGCCGAGAGCACCATGTCACCCTGTTTGAGGAGATGATTCGCGTGGTGGACGACGGAAAAGACACTGAAAAGACATCCGAACCGCTTTCCTACGGGTTTGTCAGGAACGCGCGCTGGTGGTACGCCGCCGCCTGGCTGTTCCTTCTTGCCATCCTGCTCATTCGCTGGGACAAGGTGGGATATTGAACGGCTAAAGCGGAGCAAGGGCGTGGATCAGACAACCGACAGCTCACCTCTCATGATTTCGGCAATATTGGTCTTTGGGCTGTTTTTTCTGTTCCGGTGGGTTTTCAAGGAACGCTATTCCGAAGAGGTGTCCCGGAACTATGCGCTGGTCGCCGCCTTTATCTGCGGCGTCATCACCTACGGCGCCCTGATGAACTAGCCGAACGGGCGGCCCGCCGGTTCCGAAACATCGCTGTCTGAAGATTCAAGATGCAGGCGCGCGTGTCGACGCGGCGGCCGTCAGACCCGCTTGCCGCCGTTTGGGCACGGTGTTCCGTCAAATGCCTCACGTAGTGACTTTCGCTGGAAATGCCCGATTGTCCATTCACCCCGGACTTCGTTCCACTGGTAAAAGGTTGCCGTGTCGGGATTAGTAAACTCATTGCCAACCTCCTTGCGAATCTCATCGCGAACCCAACGTGAAATGTTGCCGATCGCGGTACTGGCAGTCTTTCGATCTTCCGCCGTCTCCACCACCCGTCCCTTAAAAGCGTTCATGCTGGCACTGGTGACAACCTGCTGGTTGGCGAGCGACCTGAGGATATAGAGGTGAAGGTCGGCCTCGGGCGCGGCCTTTGCTTTCTCAAGCACGCCCCTCCACTGATCAGTGGTGAGTTCGTAATCCTTATAATTTTCCTGACCGGTATGGGTCATTCGTCTCTCCTTCATCGACTGCAACCAATTGGCAAGCAATCCCTGAAGGCTAGATGGAAAACGTTAAGAAAATGGAAAGTTCGCGAAGAAAGAGCTGACGTTCGAAGGATCGCCCACAAACAAAAA
>JAYYLR010000195.1:0-8830 GCA_036143955.1 Pseudomonadota bacterium
TCATTTGTCCACCAGCCATGCGCAAACACGCGCCGCGGAAGCGGAAGACCGGCGGCCATCAGGAAGGCCGGCCAGTAAACGGCATGAAAGCGAAGGATATCCTTGCCAACCATATGCAGATCAGCCGGCCAGAACCTGCTGTTGCGTTCGGCATCGCCAAATTCGCCGTCGGGCGGCCATCCCGTTGCGGTGACGTAATTCGTCAGGGCGTCAAGCCAGACATACATCACATGCGCATTGTCATCCGGCACCGGAACGCCCCAGGAGAAGCTTGCGCGGCTGACGGACAGGTCGCGCAGGCCGCCTTTGACGAAGCTCTTTACCTCATTGAACCGTGATTCCGGCCCGACGAAGTCGGGGTTAGCCTCGTAGAAATCCAGAAGCGGCTGCTGCCATTTGGACAGGTCGAAAAAGTAGGACGGCTCTTCAACCCATTCGACAGGCGCTCCCGAGGGCGCCTTCCCGTCGACAATCTCGGTTTCCGTATAGAAGGCCTCGTCGCGAACCGCATACCACCCGGCATAGCTTCCAAGACTGATATGGCCGCGTTCGAGAAGGATCGACCACAGCTTCTGACAGGCCGCACGATGCCGTTCTTCGGTCGTGCGGATGAAGTCGTCATTGGAGAAATTCATGCGTGCCGTGAGGTCGCGGAAATTCTGGCTGACACTGTCGGTGAATTGCTGCGGCGTAACATTGTTGTCGCGCGCCGCCTTTTCCACCTTCTGACCATGCTCGTCGGTTCCGGTCAGGAACATGACCTCGAAACCGTCAAGGCGCTTGAAACGCGCCAGGACGTCACATGCGAGTGTGGTATAGGCATGACCGATGTGAGGCTTGTCATTTACATAATAGATCGGCGTCGTAACGTAGAAACGCCTGCTGTTACTGTCGGTCATTCGATCGTTCCGAAACATCATCTGCGGCAGCGCCGGTTCGTCGGGGTGCCTTGCAGGATGTAGCGTCATAGCCCTGTCAGGGCAAGGTTTTACGGAAAAGTCCCGACAGTTCCCTGTTCAAGAACAGGCCGAAATCCATATACAGACTTTCCATCCGCCCGGCGGCGGTCAGGAAATCGGTATGGGCCGTCGCCAACTCCGGCGCCGACCGGGTCGACGTGAGCCTGTCGATGGCAGCGACTTCAAATTCACATGCATGGGTGTCGGCCGGAGAAACAGCATGTTTGGCCGCCAGCCGAAACAACCTGCCGACCAGCCATAATGCACCTTCGCGACCGGCCTGCCCCGCTGCGCCGCCCCGGCCCCACTTGTCGCAAAGTTCGGCAAGTGCCGTTTCGTCAGGGCGTGTCTCCGCGATCAGCGCGCACAAGGCCCTGTACATGTCGTCGGACCCGCTTGCGGCAAGGCCCGCCGCCCGACCGGGCGCTCCCTCGCCCAACCTTGCCAAGATTTCCAGACGCGGCTCCGGTTCACCGTCGAGAATGTGAGAGAGCACCTGCCGGCAATCTGCTTCGGCAAGTGCGCTCAGTCGCACCAGACGACAACGCGACCTTACTGTCGGCGGAACCTGGCCGGGGCGCGATGAAACAAGCATCAGCATCGCGCGTTCCGGGGGCTCCTCAAGCAGTTTCAGGAGAGCGTTTGCACCGTTCCTGTTGACGGCATCCATGGAGTCGACAATCACCACGCGCCATCCACCGCGTCCCGGCTTGGTTGCCATGAAACCCGATATCTTGCGGATCTGGTCGATCTTTATCTGGCCTGACTTATTGTCCTCGGCCTGCGGGCGCACCAGCAAAAAATCCGGATGCGCGCCGCGGATGACGAGGTTGGCGCCAGGATCATTGATGTCGAGCGAGAAGGTCTCGTCACTCTGGCGCTTTTCACTCAGCAACCATGCCGCCGCCATGCAGGCCATGATCGATTTTCCAATCCCGCTGGGGCCTGTCAGAAGCCAACCATGTGCGATGCGACCCGCAGCAATGGATTGCGCAAGCGCATCGGTAAAGGTTTCATGACCAAAAATGGGGGTATCGGGGATGACGGGCGCGGTGTCATTCATCCCAAACTCCGAACAGGTTAGCGCAGGGCGACGGAAAGCCGAGGCAAAACCGCGGCCTCGATTTCCGAGGTTACATGGTCAATGTCCCGGCCGGCATCAATGACAACGAACCTGTCACCAAATCTCGCAGCAAGTTCAAGAAAACCTTCCCTGACCTTCCTGTGGAAATCTATCCCCTTGCTCTCAAACCGTGTTTCGGCCGTCTGGCGCTCATCCGCCCTCCGCAGACCTTCATCAACATCCATGTCCAGGAGGATCGTCAGGTCGGGTACAAGGCTTCCGCATGCGAGGGTGTTGAGCGCCTCGATGTCGGCTTCGGGCACACCGCCGACAATTCCCTGATATACGCGGGTTGAATCGTAGAACCGGTCGCAGATAACGATTGTCCCGCTCCCAATCGCCGGCCTGAGGACATGTTCGACATGCTCATGCCGCGACGCCGACATCAGCATGGCCTCAGTCGCGGCCCGCCATTTGTCGGCCCGCCCGGTTACCAGAAGCTGCCGGATGGATTCGGCAGAGTCAGTGCCACCCGGCTCACGGGTGAGCAGAATGTCCACATTGGAATCTTCACTTTTAATTCGATCTGCAAGGCGCTGTATTTGCGTAGATTTACCGCTTCCCTCGACGCCTTCAAAAGTAATGAAAAGACCACTCATCACAGCATTCTACTGAGGTTGGACGGCATCGAGACCAGCCCCGAAAATGAGGAATTTGAGGGCTTCTCCGACACGGTCGAACATGCCGAGTTCCGCTACATCCTTCGCCGCCGTCAGATCATAGGACATGGTGCGGTCCGGAAAATCGAGGGTCAGCGTGCCGATCTTTTGTCCAGCCTTGATGGGCGCGGGGACAGGATCGTTCCACTGCACTGACATTTTCATCCGCCGCCGGTCGGTGCGCGACAGGACAAGGTGAAGAGGTTCCTCCAGAACAAGATCGACCCGTGCCTCACTGCCAAGCCACACGGCAGCGCGATCAACAGCCTGCCCCTTGTCGAAGAAGCGGTACTGCCGAAATTCGCGGAACATCAGGTCCATAAGGCGCCGCGACTCGGACGATCGCTGCTTCATGCTGGTCATTCCATTCAGCACCATGACAACCCGCTGTCCCTCGCGAAGGGCCGACCCGACGAGACCATAACCCGATTCTTCGGTATGGCCGGTCTTCAGACCGTCAGCGCCCTGTGTCCCGTAGACAAGAGGGTTACGGTTGCCCTGCTTGATGCCGTTATAGGTAAAGGTTTTCTCTGCAAACATCGGATAGAGACCGGGAAAGTCCTGCGACGGGAAATCCCTGATCAGCGCCGTCGCCAGAATATTGAGGTCCCGCGCGGTCGTTACCTGATCCGGGTCCGGCCACCCCGTTGCATTCTTGAAAACGGTGTTGTTCATGCCGAGCTGCCTGGCAACGTAATTCATTTCCTCGGCAAACCCGTCTTCCGTTCCTGAAATACCTTCGGCGATGGCAATGGCGGCATCATTGCCGGACTGCACCACAACGCCCATCAGCAGGTCGCGAACCGCCACCTGTTTGCCGACTTCAACAAAGGTCTTCGAACCGCCCTTTCTCCAGGCCTTCTCGGAAATCAGGAAAGCGTCATCAAGCGAAAGCGACCCATCGGCAATTCGCTGAAAAGCCACATAGACCGTCATGATCTTGGCCATCGACGCCGGTTTCATCGGTGAATCGGGATCCTTGTACATGAGCACCTTGCCGGACGCGAAATCTGTCACATAGGCGAATTCTGCGGAGGTATCGATATCGGCCGCCATAACATTACTTTGAAAAAGCACACCGAACATGGCTGCAAGTGCAACGCGGAAATAATTCACTGGAAGGTCCTTTCTTCCGACACACTGAACCCTTTCAGAATGGTCGCCAAAAGAGGCACAAAGATGTCCTGTCAATCGACCACAATACGGGCGCCCTTGAAACCGAGTTCAAACACGGCAGACAGCAGTTTGTCGGCATCGCCGACCTCGTTAATCGGACCAAGCCTGACACGATGCAGCACCTGGCCGTCCCGGTTGATTCGGGACACCCGCCCCTGTCCAACCCGGTCGATCTTGTTGAGAACGTTGGTGGCATTGGTTTCCGAATGAAAGGCGCCTACCTGGACCCAGATACTGGTCTGTATGGGCGGGACATTCATGACTTCACCGACCCGATTTCCGGCCAGAAGCTCGATCGCGGACTGGCCGTCTTCGGAGGCGTAGTTGGAACGGCCGCTGTTCGACGTCGCAGCAAAGGTCACAGTGGAAGTTCCAACCGCATTGAATTCCGGCATTGGTGTTTCGGCCACACCCTCGACCTGTGGAAACGCGCCCTTCTTGGCAAGGTCCTCGAGGCGCAGGCTCTGCTCGGCAAGTATTTTCACACGGACCTTCGCGATGCCCTGATCCTTGAAGCCAAGTAACCTTGCAGATTCGCGTGACAGGTCGATGATCCTGCCAGCGACGAAGGGACCGCGGTCATTTACTCTGACGACGAGTGATTTGCCATTGTCCAGATTCGTGACCCTGACGACGCTTGGCATGGGCAGCGTTTTATGCGCTGCGGTAATCTTTTCAGGATCGAAGATCTCACCATTTGCCGTGAGCCTGCCGGCAAACTCGTCGCCATACCAGGATCCGATCCCGGTCTCGTCATAAGTCAGGTCGCGTTTCGGGTAATACCAGACACCGCCAACATTATAAGGATCACCGACCTTGTAGCGCGGGTTGGCGACAACCGTGCCGGCCGCAAGCTCCTCGGCCTGCTTGACGGTTACCTTTTCCTTCTGGGACTTCTTGACCAGATCAATGGCAAGCTCGGCGGTCGTGCAACCGGCAAGGACAAGGCACATCGCGCCGACCCTGACGGCGGTGACAGTAGATTTCGTCAAGCCTCCTAGCATGACGCCCTCCCTAGCGAAGCGTGTCGGAGAGCATCCCGATCGCCAGCGCGTAGTAGTTTGACCTGTTCCAGCGGAGAATTGATTCGTAATTGCTGTAGGCGAGGAAGGCAGGACCTGAGGCGCCCTCTGGCAGGATGAGCCGCGCCGACAGGGCGCGGGACGGAAGGTCGGAACCATCGACATTCCGCACGCCGGCCTTCTGCCATTCTGGCAACGACAGCTTTGTCTTGCTGTCAAAAAGCTTGGTGGCGCCCTTCCCGCCAATGACGAGATCATCGGGAATTTTCACCTGGCGGCCCCACGTAATATCGTCGCGCCAGCCTGCCTTTTGAAGATAGTTGGCGGCAGAAGCAAAAACGTCTTCCGTCGTTCCCCAGATGTCCCGCCTGCCGTCGCCGTCCCAATCCTCGGCAAAATTCAGAAAACTCGATGGCATGAACTGGCTCTGCCCCATGGCACCGGCCCAGGAACCCTTCATGTCAGCTGCCGCGATGTGGCCTTCCTCGATGATCTGCAGGGCATTCAAAAGTTCCTTGCGGAAATAGGCGCTCCGACGACCGTCATGGGCCAGTGTCGCAAGGGAATGGGGGATGTTGAAACTGCCGAGATATTTCCCGAAGCTGGTCTCCATCCCCCAGAAGGTAACGATGTAGCGCTTCTGAACGCCGTATTTCCTTTCGACCTCATCAAGAATTTCAGCGTGCTCGACAAGCATCCTTGCCGCCGTCTTCTTGCGCCAGTCACTGACAAACCGTTCAAGATATTCCGCGAAAGTGAGGGTGAATTCCGGCTGATTGCGGTCAAGTTCAATAACCCGCGCTATCGGGGCGGCACCGTTCAGCGCTGCATCAAGAGTCGCATCAGAAATTCCCTTGGATCTCGCTTCTTCTCGAAGCTGGACAAGCCATTCATCGAACGGCTGTTCGGCAGCTGTTGCCGGATGTACCAGTGCAAACGCAGATATGAAAAAAATGAACAGCCTGACAGTGACGCCAGACAGTGAAAAACGCCTCTCGGGACTTTCGGGGATTGGATTCGAGTCAGACAACACCAGCCAGCCAGATTTGCTGATCCGGAACCGGATCAGTGTGTTTCGCCACAGCATGTAGTGGCCAAGGTACCGTGCAACCCCCACAACTGGCAAGGAACGAAATACACCAGGCGCCCAAATTCCTGTGATCCGGGCACCGCGGCATCAGTCCTTCAGACGATCGGAGCGCAGGCCCGCACGTTCATGGTGTATCGGCAGCACGCGACCATAGAGCTGCTTCGTACGTTCCGGGCTACCCACCATGCCCTCGGTCTCGACGAATGAGAAAATGCCGACATATCGAGGCTGTGTTCCAACAACCGGCGTCACGCGGTGAAGCGAATAGCGTCCTTTGAAGATCTGCAGGTCCCCGGGCACCAGATCAATCGACCTTACAGCCTGCGATGTTTCGTCGAGGACATCCGCGACAGCCTGAAAGCGTTCGTCCTCCGGGGTGCGCAGGTTTGGCGCATATTCGAACACACCCCCGCCATGCCCGTCCTGTATGGCCAGCGTTACGGTGAAATTGTTGGTGTCGAAATGCCAGGGGAACCCTCCGCCCTCCTCGACGACGTTAATGATGACATCGGCCAGTGGATCGGCGTAACGAAAAAACCTGTCCGCACCAAGCGCACGCTTTATGAACAGCTGGAACGGGTCAAATTCATAGATGGCACGAAGACCCGTCTCTGGCCCAAAATTGTCGGCGGGAACAAAGGCATTGGAACGATCATAAAAGCGACGACGCGGATCCGTTGTCGGGAGATCGGGGTCATCTTCAGAGAAGTAGGCGTTCGTCCGGTTAAAGGACCTGTGCGCTCGTGGCGCCACCAGATCAGCCTGCCGGACAAGATCGGGCAAAGCCTGCCGCCTGATGAAGCCTTTCAATACACAGCATCCGTCGTCGGCAAGCTGCGCCGCGGCATCGGAGACGATCTTTGCATACCCGGCCGACCCTGGGCTGTCCAATGGATACCGATTGAGGTCGATATAGTCTGATGCGCTGGCGAATGCCGTGCTGTCCATGCCGCCCTCCCCCAAGGACATCATGAAGCAGGCTGGCCGCATTTTATGCCACAACGCAATCAAAAAATGGCGTTGAACATCATCTCATCTGCCCCGGCAGATCGAGGTTCAAGGATGGCCTGGCTCCGACACCCCGTGCCAATGGGCTTCGCAGCGCCAGTGCAAGCAGCGGCGGTACAATGATGAGTGTCGCAAGTGTCGACAGGCCAAGGCCACCGAAAACAACAACGCCAAGCCCGCGATAGAGTTCGGCGCCAGCTCCCGGGAAGATGACCAGGGGAACAAGGCCGAACAGCGACGTCAGGGTCGACATGAAGATGGGTCGCACACGGTTCCGCGTCGCCTCGACAATGGCGTCGCCAATGTCCATGCCCTCTTCGCGGATATGCAGCATAGCCTGCTCGATCATCAGGATGGCGTTGTTCACGACAACGCCGGTGAGGATCACAAAGCCAAGCATCGTCAGCATGTCCAGGGGCTGGCGAATATAGAGATTCAGGATGGCCAGACCGGCGATGCCGCCGGCCCCGGCCACAGGAACCGCCAGCAGGATGATCAACGGCAGGATGAAATTGCGGAGAAGCACGACCATCAGCAGAAAGATGACCGCAAGCGCAATCATGACATTCGCCTTCATCGCCTGCCAGGTTGCATCGAGCGCACTGGCGGCGCCGCTCAGCGACAGACTGACACCAGCTTCACTCGCAACGGGCCGGATGTCGGGAAAAAGTTCGGTTTCGATGATCTCGACCGCCTGCTCCAGCGTCAGGGCGTTGGTCGGCCGCAGGCGCAGTGAAATGGCCTGGCTGCCGCCAATCCGACGAATCTGCTGCGGGGCACTGATGATTTCGATGTCGGCCAGCTGCCCAAGCCTGAAAATGGACCCACTTCGCGTGACGATCGGGATCTCGCTCAGCTGCGCGGCTGTCAGATTGCTCGCATCGCGCCCGGCCACCACAAGGTCGATCAGCTCGCCCGCAATCGGAATCTGGATCACATTGGCGCCGTCATTGAACACATCGACAGCCGATGTCACCTCGCGAACCGACACACCGGCGCGCGCCAGCGCGTTCAGGTCGGGCGTGATGCGGATTTGCGGTGCGCCGTTATCAAGATTGGGCAGCGCCCGCACCTGACTCCCCTCGGTTCTCGGGAACAGCTCTCCAAGACGCTCATTGACCCGAAAAGCGATCGGCAGAACTGCGGCACGACTCGGTCCGCTGATATCAATTCTTATTGAACGCGATCCGCCGACGGACCGGCCAAACAGCGACGCCTGACGGACAAAGGCGCCGGTTCCCGGTTCCGAGAAGATCGGCCGCGTGAGCACCATCTGTAACTCGCTCACCCTTTCAGGATCCTTTGCGGAAGCGCCGGCAAATGCGCCGCCCGAAAAGGCAACGAAGAAGAACCTTTCGATGGCGGGTGGCCCACCTGGCTCCGGCTCGTTCTCCCACAGCGGGCGTGCTGCTGTTTCCATCTTTTCGGCGATGCGTAGCGTTTCGTCCAGCGAATAGCCCGGCGGCGTGAAAATCCGGCCGAACACGAAATTGGCGTTCCCGTCCGGCAGATAGTCCAGCTGCGGCATGAAGCGCGTGACGAAGCCGGCGGCCGATACCACAAGCAGTGACACGGCAAGCACGCCAACCAGCGAGCGCCGCACACTGAGCCGGGCATAGCTGACGACAAGCCGCGCGAAGCCACTGGCAAGGTGGTCGAGCCCCGGAATGGGAAGAAGCTTCGCGTAGCGGTCCTGCGGGCCGCGGAGAAGCCGCGCCGCAAGCGCCGGAATGACCGTTACCGATACGACGACCGATATCAGCACCGAAACCGATATCGCGATGCCGATGTCA
>JAYYLR010000196.1:0-5410 GCA_036143955.1 Pseudomonadota bacterium
GGTTTTCCGAAGGGCCGGATTATCGAGATCTACGGGCCGGAATCCTCCGGCAAGACGACGCTGGCGCTTCATGCCGTCGCCGAAGCGCAGAAAGAGGGCGGCAACTGCGCGTTTGTCGATGCCGAACACGCGCTCGACCCGGTCTATGCCCGCAAGCTTGGCGTCAATATCGACGAATTGCTGATTTCACAGCCCGACGCCGGTGAACAGGCGCTCGAGATCGCCGACACGCTGGTGCGTTCCGGGGCCATTGACGTTCTTGTCATCGACTCGGTGGCGGCGCTGGTGCCACGCGCCGAACTCGAAGGCGAGATGGGCGACACGCATGTCGGGCTTCAGGCCAGGCTTATGAGCCAGGCGCTTCGCAAGCTGACATCGTCAATCGCCCGCAGCAACTGCCTCGTCATCTTCATCAACCAGATCCGTCTCAAGATTGGCGTAATGTTCGGCAATCCGGAGACGACGACTGGCGGAAACGCGCTGAAGTTCTACGCTTCGGTCCGTCTTGACATCCGCCGTATCGGCGCGATCAAGGACCGCGACGAGGTGATCGGCAACCAGACCCGCGTCAAGGTGGTGAAGAACAAGGTCGCGGCCCCGTTCCGCACCATCGAGTTCGACATCATGTATGGCGAGGGAATCTCGAAGATGGGCGAGCTTCTCGACCTCGGCGTCGCTGCCGGCATTGTCGAGAAGTCCGGCGCCTGGATTTCCTACAACGGGCAGCGGATCGGGCAGGGTCGCGAGAACGCGAAGAACTTCCTTCGCGAGAACACGGCGCTTGCCGAGGAGATCGAAGCTGCGATCCGGCAGAATGCCGGCCTTGTCGGCGACCAGATGCTGGACCAGTCGATTGCCGAGTCGCCAGAGGCCGCCGTGCCGGACTCCCCCGACGAGCCGTCAGCACCCGGCGGGGCCTAGTCGCGCCGCGCCCTGACGCGCCACATATCTGCCGGACGTCCGATCCGGCGCAGGGTCCCGCGACGGTTTGGCCGTGGCGGGATTTCCGCGTCTGGTGGAAAGGCCAAACCTTACCCTGAAAGCGACATGTAAGGCTGGACATCCGACCGACGGCACGCGTAAAACAGGCGCCTGTCGTGCCGTCCTCCGTCAGTCGGGAACGTCCACGGCAGTCCAGCCAGTTCCGACACCGCAGGAAAGAGTGATGAGCAGCGTCAACGATATCCGGAAGGCCTTTCTCGATTATTTTGCCGCCAACGGTCACGAGATCGTCGATTCAAGCCCGCTGGTGCCACAGAACGACCCGACACTGATGTTCACCAATGCCGGCATGGTGCAGTTCAAGAACCTGTTCACCGGCCTCGAGACGCGCGGGTACAACCGGGCTGTGACATCGCAGAAATGCGTTCGGGCCGGCGGCAAGCACAATGACCTCGAAAATGTCGGCTATACGGCACGCCACCACACCTTCTTCGAGATGCTCGGCAACTTCTCCTTTGGCGACTATTTCAAGGAGAACGCCATTGAACTTGCCTGGAACCTGGTCACCAGGGAATTCGGGCTGAACAGCGAGAAGCTCCTCGTCACCATCTACCATGAGGACGACGAGGCTGCGGATTACTGGAAACGCATTGCCGGGCTCGGTGACGACCGGATCATCCGGATTGCCACATCCGACAATTTCTGGGCAATGGGCGATACCGGCCCCTGCGGCCCGTGCTCGGAAATCTTCTACGACCATGGCGACCATATCCCTGGCGGCCCGCCCGGTTCGCCGGACGAGGATGGCGACAGGTTCATCGAGATCTGGAACCTCGTCTTCATGCAGTTCGAGCAGACCGCCGACGAGCGCATTCTGCTGCCCAAGCCCTCGATCGACACCGGCATGGGTCTGGAACGGATCGCTGCGGTGCTTCAGGGCAAGCATGACAATTACGATATCGACATGATGCGGGCGCTCGTCGAGGCGTCGGCCGACGTGTCGAATACCGATGTCGACGGCGAAAAGAACGTCTCGCACCGCGTTGTAGCCGATCATCTTCGCGCCACCTCCTTCCTGATTGCCGATGGCGTGCTGCCGTCGAACGAGGGGCGTGGCTACGTGCTGCGCCGGATCATGCGCCGCGCCATGCGCCATCTTCACCAGCTTGGCTGCAGCGAGCCGGTAATGTACCGGCTGGTTCCGGCGCTGATTACCGAGATGGGCGCGCAATATCCGGAACTTGGCCGTGCGCAGGCGCTGATCAGCGAGACGCTGAAGCTCGAGGAGACCCGGTTCAAGGAAACGCTCGGCCGAGGCCTCCGGCTTCTAAACGAAGAGATCGTGGGCCGGGAGTCAGGCGGTACGCTCGACGGCCAGACGGCATTCAAGCTCTACGACACCTACGGCTTCCCGCTCGATCTGACCCAGGACTTCATGCGCGGCTATGGCTGGGGCGTCGATACCGACGGATTCGACGCCGCGATGGCCGAACAGAAGGCGGCGGCAAGACGGGCCTGGAGCGGGTCGGGTGACGCCGCCACCGAGACCATATGGCTTGACCTGGGCGAGCGTCTTGGCGGCACCGAGTTCCTCGGATACGGCGCCGAGAGCGCGGAAGGCCAGGTGACGGCCCTCGTCATCGACGGGGCCGAGGCGGGAACGGCATCGGGCCAGGTGGCCGTGGTGACCAACCAGACGCCTTTCTACGCGGAATCCGGCGGCCAGCAGGGGGATCAGGGAACGATTTCATGGGACGGCGGCAGCGCGCGCGTCACCGACACCTTCAAGACGCCGGCCGGCATGTTCGTACACCGCGCCGAAATCGCCGAGGGCGAGCTGTCCGTCGGTACCGCGCTGCGCATGGACATCGACGGGGTGCGCCGCCGCCGGCTCCGTGCGAACCATTCGGCGACTCACCTTCTTCACGAGGCGCTTCGTCATGTCCTCGGCGACCATGTCGCGCAGAAGGGCTCGCTTGTCGCGCCCGACAGGCTTCGGTTTGATTTCTCGCACCCGCGCGGGGTTTCGGTCGAGGAGCTGACAAGGGTCGAGTCCATCGTCAATGAACGCATTCGCATGAACAGCGAGGTCTCGACCCGCATCATGACCCCGGACGCCGCCATCGAGCTTGGTGCGCTGGCGCTGTTCGGCGAGAAATACGGTGAAGAGGTCCGCGTCGTGCAGATGGGCGGCGAGGCCGACGAAGAGGGGCGTGGCGCCTGGTCGGTCGAGCTGTGCGGCGGTACGCATGTCGCCCGCACCGGCGACATCAGCCTGCTGCGGGTCGTTTCGGAATCGGCCGTCGCCGGCGGCGTTCGCCGCATCGAGGCGGTGACCGAGAGCGGCGCCCTTGAATGGCTGGGCGGGCGTGAGAAGGCGCTGATGGACGCTGCCGACCTGTTGAAAGTGGCACCGGAACAGCTTGCCGAGCGGGTCGCCAGGCTTGTCGAGGACAACCGCAAGGCGGAACGGGATATCTCGACGCTTCGCCGCAAGCTTGCCGCTGGCGGCAGCGGCGGCGATGCGCCGACGGTGGTCAACGGTGTCAATTTCGTCGGGCGGCTTCTCGAAGATACGCCGGCGCGCGAGCTGAAATCGATGGCTGACGAGATCAAGGCGAATATGCAGAACGCGGTGATCTGCCTTGTCGCGACCGATGGCGGCAAGGCGTCGATTGTCGTCGCTGTGACAGCCGATCTTGCGGACAGCCGCAATGCTGTCGATCTGGTGAAGCTCGGATCCGCTGCGCTTGGCGGCGGCGGCGGCGGGGGGCGGCCGGACATGGCGCAGGCCGGCGGTCCGGATGCCGGCGCCGCAAACAAGGCCATCGAGGCGGTGTCGGCCGCGCTCTGAGGCCAGACTGAGAGTCATTCGGACCAAAAAAATGGGCCGCGGCGTCACCGCGGCCCTTTGATTTTTGTCGCTTGCGCCCGCCCGGGCCCCCTGCCTAGACGTTCATCGCCCTCTTCAGGTTGGTGTCGAGCGCGTCAAGGAACGCATCGGTCGTCAGGAACGGCTGCTCGCCGGAGATGAGAATGGCGAGGTCCTTGGTCATCTGGCCACGCTCGACGGTCTGGATGCAGACCTTTTCAAGCGTGTCGGCAAAGGCTGCCACATCGGGTGTGTCGTCGAACTTCGCACGGTAGGAAAGACCACGGGTCCAGGCAAAGATCGAGGCGATCGGGTTGGTCGAGGTTTCCTTGCCCTGCTGGTGCTGGCGGTAATGCCGTGTCACCGTTCCGTGGGCCGCTTCCGCCTCGACAGTCTTGCCGTCCGGGGTCATCAGAACCGAGGTCATCAGCCCGAGCGAGCCGAAGCCTTGCGCGACGGTATCGGACTGAACGTCGCCGTCATAGTTCTTGCAGGCCCATACAAACCCGCCGTCCCATTTCAGCGCGCAGGCGACCATGTCATCGATCAAGCGGTGCTCGTAGGTGATGCCGGCGTCGCGAAACTTGTCGGCGAATTCAGCTTTGAAGACCTCTTCGAACAGGTCCTTGAAGCGCCCGTCATAGGCTTTCATGATCGTGTTCTTGGTCGACAGATAGACCGGCCAGCCAAGGTCGAGGCCGTAATTCATGCAGGCCCGCGCGAAGCCGCGGATCGACTCGTCGAGATTGTACATCGACATCGCCACGCCGCCGTCGGGGAAGTCGAAGACCTCCCGCGTAACCGGTTCGCCGCCGTCTGCCGGGGTGAAGGTCATTGTCAGCTTGCCGGCGCCGGGAACGACGAAGTCGGTGGCGCGGTACTGGTCGCCGAAAGCATGGCGGCCGATCACGATCGGGCGGGTCCATCCCGGCACGAGGCGCGGCACGTTCTGACAGATGATCGGCTGCCGGAACACGGTGCCGCCGAGAATGTTGCGGATGGTGCCGTTCGGCGAGCGGTACATTTCCTTCAGGCCGAATTCCTCGACCCGCGCCTCGTCGGGCGTGATGGTCGCGCATTTCACGCCGACGCCGTATTCCTTGATGGCGTTGGCGCTGTCGACGGTGATCTGGTCGTTCGTCTCATCGCGCTTCTCGATGCCGAGGTCATAATATTTCAGGTCGATGTCCAGATAGGGAAAGATCAGCTTGTCTTTGATTTTCTGCCAGATGATGCGGGTCATCTCGTCGCCGTCGATCTCGACGACCGGGGTCTTCACTTTGATCTTGGACATGGATACATCCTTCAGTTGTCACACTACATACGTCCGATGATGCCTTGCGTCAGCCGGAGGCCGGGGGCACCGGGAACAGCGCGCCGAGACTGGCACCGGCGCGGCCTGTTCATTGCCACGTCTTGTAGTACCCGCGCTCGCCCGGCGCAAGGCAAATGCACCGGCCTGCCATGTACGGGAATGCGTGCCCTGGCTTGTTCAGTCGCCGGACAGCGCCTTAAGGTGAGGTGACAGCTCCGAGACCCGTGACACCGTCTCGAAATGGTCGAGATGGTCGTGATGCATGAAACCTTCCCCGATGA
>JAYYLR010000197.1:0-3814 GCA_036143955.1 Pseudomonadota bacterium
TCGAGTTCATGGCCCCATAGCGGAAGCCCTGCTTCCAGCCGCAG
The DNA here is from genome assembly GCA_036143955.1 of Pseudomonadota bacterium. Lineage (GTDB taxonomy): Bacteria > Pseudomonadota > Alphaproteobacteria > Puniceispirillales > Puniceispirillaceae > UBA8309. The sequence goes on from JAYYLR010000197.1 coordinate 45, forward strand.
CGTGTCGCGCGCGCCAAGCCCGGCAAGGCTGACCGAATCATCAGCAACAAGTCGTTCGGCAAGGGACACGGCGGCTTCGGCGGGAACAGAGATCTCGAACCCGTCCTCGCCGGTATAGCCGGAACGGGTGATGACGGCGTCGATGCCGTCGATATCGAAGCGGCCAACCTGCATGAAGAAAAAGCCGTCTAGATCGACCCCCACCCGTTCCATGACGGCAGGTGACTCCGGCCCCTGAAGGGCGAGAAGGGCGCGGTCGTCCCGGACCCTCATTGTGACGTCGCCGACAAGATTGGCCTTGAGGTGGGCAATGTCATGCGCGGCCCGACCGGCATTGACGACAAGGTGGAGGTCGCCATCGAGGCGCGCCACCATAAGGTCGTCAAGGACGCCGCCTTTGGCGTCCAGGAACATCGAATACCGGACCCTGCCTTCGCCGATGCCGGCGACATCGGTCGGGGTCAGTGCCTCGAGCATCGAATCGCTGTCCGCGCCCGTCAGCTGAACCTGCGCCATGTGTGAGACGTCAAACAGGCCGGCCCCGGCACGCGTCGCAAGATGCTCGGTCTTGATACCGTCAGGGTACTGAACAGGCATGTCCCAGCCGGCAAACGGCACCATGCGGGCGCCGTTGGCGAGGTGGAATTCATAAAGCGGTGTCCTGCGGGTCTCCACGGGGTCACTCCTGTTACAACGCAAGTCAGACGCAGCTCGACCATGTCGAACGCGCCCTCTCTGTCGTCGAACCTGAGAGATTTCCCGCTGTGATCATGCAGCTGACAGCATTGTCGGCATGATCTGACGGCGGCTTTCCCCGTCGGTGGGCACTGCCGTGCCGCTTTCCAGAGTGCTCACAAAAGGGAGTACAGGTACCTGAGAGTTTCCTGGGCCTTTGCTCCTTCGGTGGCCGCAGCGGGGATACCGATGCGGCACTCTCCCCCCTTTTGTATCGAGCGATCCAATGTTAGGCGGGACTTGTGGATTGTGCAAGCATATTGGCGTAATCAAGCAACAGCACCGTTTTTTGCCTTGCGGCGGCTGGACCACGCACCCATATCCGGTGATGTAACACGACTGACGCCTCACGGCCTCGAATGGCGCCAGGTCAGTACAGCGCCCGGTCAGTATAGCGAGTGGATCCTCATGCCCGACAGCAGCCCCATCTGGGACCTTACAGACCTGTATAATGATATTGCCGACGCGGCCATAACGGCTGATATCGCCGCATCAAGGGACGCCGCGAAGGGTCTTGCTGATCTCTGGCGTGGAAAGCTGTCCGAGGCTGACGGCCCGCAGCTGGCGGCGCTGATTGCCGAATATGAGCGGATTCTCGAGGTGCTTGGCAAGGCGGCGAGCCATGCACAGCTCGAATTTGCCGCCAACACCACCGATGCCGATGTCGCGCGCCATCACCAGTCGATCCGCGAAGCGGGCGCCGAGATCGGCGCCGAACTCTTGTTCATGGAGCTTGAGCTCGCGAATCTGCCGCAGGAGCGCATAGACGAGCTGGTGAAGACACCCGAGCTGGCGCACTGGATGCCATGGCTGAGGCGGGTTCGTGCCATGGCGCCCTATCAACTGGCCCCTGACATGGAACGCATGCTTGCCGAGCGTGCCCCGACCGGCCGCGGGGCCTGGGTCAGGCTGTTCGACGAGACCGCTGCTTCGCTTCGGTTCCCGTTTCAGGGTGCCGAGGTGACCGAGGCCGAAATTCTGAACGCGCTTTCGAGCTCCGAAGCGGGGGACCGTCGCGAGGCGGGCGCGTCGCTGTCCTCGACCCTGAAGGCGAACCAGCGGCTTCTGTCGCTTGTCCTGAATACCATCGCCAAGGACAAGGAGGTCGAGGATCGCTGGCGCGGTTTCAAACGCCCGGTGGCATCACGGAACCTGGACAATGACGTCGATGACGAGGTGGTCGATGCGCTGGTCAGCGCGGTGGGGTCGCGGAATGCCGATCTTTCGCATCGCTATTATGCGCTGAAGGCAAGCTGGATGGGGCAGGAAACGCTCGACTGGTGGGACCGGAACGCCCCTTTGCCCGATGATGACGAGCGCAGCTTTTCATGGAACGAAGCCGAACAGCTTGTGATGGAGTCCTTTGCTGGATTCGACCCCGCGATGGCGGATCTCGCAGCGCCTTTCTTCGCCCAGAACTGGATCGATGCGGCGCCGCGTGCCGGCAAGAGTTCCGGCGCCTTTTCGCATCCTGTCACGCCGTCGGCGCATCCCTACATCCTGATGAATTTCTCCGGCAAATCGCGAGATGTAATGACGCTGGCGCATGAAATGGGGCATGGGATCCACCAGCGTCTGGCCGCCGACCGCGGGTATCTTATGTCCGACACGCCGCTGACGCTTGCCGAAACGGCGTCGGTGTTTGCCGAGATGCTGGCCTTCCGCAAGCTTGTCGACGGCACCGAGGACGTCTCGGTGAGGCGCCGCCTTCTTGCCGGCAAGGTCGAGGACATGCTGAACACCGTGGTGCGGCAGATCGCCTTCCACAATTTCGAGACCCGGGTTCATGAAGCACGCCGCACCGCCGAACTCACGGCTGACGAAATTTCCGACATCTGGATGGAGACGCAGCGCGAGGCGCTTGGGCCGGCCGTTCGAACGGGCGACGATTACCGGCCGATCTGGGGCTATATCCCGCATTTCATCCACACGCCGTTCTATGTCTATGCCTATGCCTTCGGTGACTGTCTGGTGAACGCACTGTGGCAGAATTTCGCCGCCGAGCGCGATGCCGGCAATTCCGGCGCCTTCGTGGCGAAATATCGCGAGCTGCTGTGCGCCGGCGGCACCGAACGCTATGACGTAGCGCTGGCAAGATTCGGGCTCGATGCGCGTGACCCGTCTTTCTGGTCGATGGGTCTGGACATGATTTCAGGCATGATCGACGAACTGGAGGGACTGTCCTGATGGCAACGACGAACAGGCAGGATTCAGGACGGGTTGGCGGTCGGATCAGACGTTACGCCCGTGTCACCTCGACAATGACGGGACTTGCCGCCCGCATGGCAGGCGAACGCTATCTTGGCATGCAGATCGACCGGTCGAAACATGCCGCCGATCTTCGCGAGGCGCTTGGCGGTCTCAAGGGGCCGATCATGAAGGTGGCGCAGATCCTGTCCACCATTCCCGACGCGCTGCCGCCCGAATATGCAGAAGAGCTGGCAAGCCTTCAGGCCGATGCACCGGCTATGGGCTGGCTCTTCACCCGCCGCCGGATGGCCGCCGAACTTGGCCCGGACTGGCAGCAGAAACTGCAGTCCTTCACGCGTGAGGCCGTTTCGGCGGCGTCGCTCGGTCAGGTTCACAAGGCTGTCGACCTTGACGGCAACGATCTGGCGATGAAGCTTCAATATCCGGACATGGCATCGGCCATTGATGCCGACCTGCGCCAGCTGCGCCTCGTCTTCCAGCTGTATGAACGCTATGATTCGGCAATCTCGACCTCGGACATCTATGACGAGCTGTCGGAACGGCTTCGCGAGGAACTCGATTACCGGCGCGAAGCCGCCAATTTGCAGCTCTACCGCCATATGCTGGCCGACGAGGATGCGGTCAGGCTTCCCGAATACCGGGCCGATCTGTCGAGTGACAGGCTGATGACGATGAGCTGGCTCGACGGCACCCGGATCATGCCGTTCCTGGAGAGCGAGCCCTCTCAGGAGGTGCGCAACCAGATCGCACGCAACATGTTCAGGGTCTGGTATGTGCCGTTCTATTTCTACGGCGTGATCCATGGCGACCCGCATCTCGGCAAT
>JAYYLR010000198.1:0-2951 GCA_036143955.1 Pseudomonadota bacterium
TCGCCTTCGCGCATACGCTTCATTCCCAGGGCCGGGGGTTCGAGCTTCACTATTCGGTCTCGACACCGGACGACCTTGCCTTCGCAGGTGATCTCGACAAGTTCGACTGGCGGGACCATGTCTTCACGCATGTGTCGGCGGATGGCGGACGGGCCGATCTTGACGCGATCTTCGATGGTGCCGGCGGGGACGATCACGTCTATGCCTGTGGCCCTGACGGCTACATGGACGCCGTGATTGCTGCGGCTGCGGCCGCCGGCATTCCGGAAGAAAACCTTCATCGCGAGTATTTCTCGGTTCCCGAGCAACCCGACTTCGAGAACTTTCCCTTCGAACTCCTTCTGCGACGGTCTGGCAAACGCATCGCCGTAACGGCGGATGAAACCGCGTCCGACGCTCTGATCGCAAATGGTTATGCCGTCGACGTCAAATGTTCGGACGGCTTGTGCGGCGTCTGTAAATGCGGTGTTGTTGGCGGCGCGGTTGAGCACCGTGATTTCGTGCTTTCCGAGAGGCAACGAGAGGATATGATCATCCTCTGCCAGTCGCGGGCGGCAGAGAAGGATGGTGTGGTGGAATTGGATCTCTAGAGCCGGGAACAGCATTCGGGGGAGGACATGATGAATAATTGTAGTTGCTCAAGGCGGCGGTTGATTGAACTTGCGGGCACAGCGCTGGCGTTCGGTGCCATCGGAGGCGTGCCCGGCCATGCAAAGGCCGAGCCCCAGCGCCTGGTCGGAAAGCCCCGTCTGAAACGTCTCTCGGACGGCAGCCTTTCACGCCCCGGGTTTTCCGCAACTACATCCGACGACAGTGCCGTCCTGCGTGTTGGCCCGTAGATTTTTTACCTGGACCCGCGTACCGATGCAGAATTTGCGGAAGGTGACGATGGAATTGTCACCGGGATTGTCATCAAGGCAGGCGGCATGCTTTCGCTGTTCGGTCCGCGTGCCGGAAAGGGTGTCAGTGTCGCCACGCCGAATGCCAGCGGCGCCATCCGCGGCACCACGACGTATATCGCCTGGCAGGAAAGCGAAGCCAGAACCTATATCTGCTGTTGCTATGGTTCTGTCGAAATATCAAATCTGGCGGGAGGCGGACAGCTGCTGGATACGCGCTATCACAATGCCATAATCCTGCCATCCGGAGGCGGGACAGAGCCGGCGCCCTATGACCGCCCGCTCGATCATTTCGACGATGATATTGCCTATCTGGAACGTCAGGTCGGCCGAGAACCGAGATGGCAGCTGCCGACAGGCGAGATGCTGTTTCTGGCGCCTGATCCCGTCACTGTGAACTGACCGCGCGGCATCGCCCGACCGCCGTCACACAGGGGTTGCGCTGTCCGGAAGCCTTACGCCGTTTCGGCGGTTTCCTTGTTCGAGTCAGCATTGATCTCGCCTGAAATCGTGAACCCGCCAGCGTCGCTCCGCCAGTCGACGACCGGCACGCCGCGAAGCGAGCGTGCAACCATCTCGAACTTGTGGGCATGGGGCAGAATGTGGGCGGATATGACCTTCTGGCATTACTTGAACGCGGCCGGAGACGTGTATTCCCACAATATACCGAGCTTGAACTGGTCCTGATGGTTCCAGATTCGCATTACGGACTTTCGTTGCAGACCAAGCTTCGACAGCTTGATCATGATATCCTCTGTCCAGATTATCTCGATCTGTTCAAGATAACGTGTTAGCGCGGCTTCGCTGGTGAAGCGCAGCTCGGTAAAATTCACGCAGCTTGTCTGCATTCGCTGAACCCTTGTCCAGATAGGCTCGGCACATGCCGGGATTGCGGTTGTCTTACATCAACCCCGCGCTCTCTGCCACAGGAAAACGCACCACAATCAGGGCAAACTTGCCATACGTTCGGTGATAAGGGCAAAGAAGGCATCAGCATCAAGATCGCCAACCACAAAGGCATTGTGTGGCCGTCCGGAAACCTGCCACCAGTCAATGATCGTCATGCCCATCGTGAGTTCGCTTGCGGTCTCGATCTCTACGTTACAGTGCTTGCCGGTGAACAATTCGGGCGCGATCATCCATGCCACCGTGCAGGGGTCGTGAAGCGGTCCGCCGTCGCTGCCGTATTTCGCCTCGTCAAATCTCTCGAAAAAACCGAGCATCTCGGCAACGGCCGTACCGGTGCGGTTGCCGATAGCGCGCAGGGCCTCATTGCGCTTTTCCGTGGTCAGCGCCTTGTGGGTGACGTCAAGCGGCATCATGGTGATCGGTATGCCCGCACCGAAAACAACGGCGGCCGCATGCGGGTCTACATAGATGTTGAATTCTGCAGCCGGCGTGATGTTGCCGCCTTCGAAGCAGCCGCCACCCATCAGCACAATCTGCTTCACACGCGCCGCGATGTCGGGTGCGCGCTGGAGTGCCATGGCAATATTGCTCAATGGTCCGATCGGCGCAATGGTGACGCTTCCGGAGGGTTCCTTACGGACCGTCTCAATGATGAAATCGACGGCATGCTGCTCCTGCAGGGGTGTTTGCGGCGGCGGCAGGTCCGGTCCGTCAAGCCCGGTGCGACCGTGAACATGTTCCGCCGTCACCAGACTGCGCACAAGCGGGCGTGAAAGCCCGGCAAATACCGGCACGTCCTGGCGGCCGGCGAGATCACATATCTTGCGGGCGTTCACCTCGGTCAGTTCCAGCGGTACGTTCCCGGCGACGGTGGTGATGCCGAGAAGATCGATTTCCGGGCTCGCCAGTGCCAGCAGGATGGCCACGGCATCATCCTGCCCCGGGTCGGTGTCTATAATCAGGGACTGCTGTGCTGTCATGATGTCCTCTTTCCTGTCTGGCCCGTAATCCGCGGCCCGCGTTGCTTCAGAATCATTCCGGCAAGCAACTGCGCCTGACGCGAAATGGTGGCGGCCCCGATGACGTCTCCATAGGCATGGGCCGTCACAGGGCCAAGCGCGAACAGCCTGTCATGTGGGGTGC
>JAYYLR010000199.1:0-5811 GCA_036143955.1 Pseudomonadota bacterium
ACGTTCATGATGTGCATGCGGACATTGCGATGGATGATGGTTCCTGTCGTCACGTCATGCCGCGTTGACGTTGCCCGGAGATCCCAGATCGGCGTTTCTCCATTTTCGAAATCACAGTTGCAGGCGCTGAAACGCGAGCCGGCGAACACAGACAAACTTTCAGTCTTTATGTCGCCGTCCTTCGCCGTGAAGAATGACCCGTCCGGATACCGTGAACGCAATGTTTCCGCCACAATGTGGGTAAATTCACTGTCAAGTGTCATCACGTCCGACTTGTGAACGGCCCCGTCGGCATCGGTGAAGGACACATCACCGCTCGCTACCGCGCGTCCGTCGGTCTTGTTGTAACGAACTTCATTCGCTCGCAGGGTCATGCCTGCCTGGCGCATGAGGACATTGCCTGTCGCAAACAGGCTGCCGTCCTCATCGTTCACCGTGACGCTGTCTGCTTCAAAGCTGATGTCCGTGTCTGCAGAGAAGGCGGGACTGACAGAGGCCAACCCAATTACAACCAGCGCCAGGACGCGCAATATCCGGTAAGTCAGCATCTGGTCCTCAATTCCCGAACGATTGGTTAACAGCTACCGTGTTTTCCGCATCAAGTCCATCCGGGGGCGCCTATTCACCCGCCTTGTGGCCGGCCAAGTGCGCGTGCCCTTATGGCATCTGCATCGGCTGCCATGCGTGAGGCGGTAAATGGGAAGTCGTCCCAGGCAGATTTCTGGAGGCTCTCACGATAGGTTTGGTCGACCATCAGCCTGTCTATGGCATTGGCGAAACTGTCTACATCCGGAGTGTCAACGATATGTGCCCGGCCTTCAGCCACTTCCGGGATCCCGCCGCGGCGCGTTGTCAGCAGCGCGCCGCCAACCGCCAGAGCCTCGAGTACGGCCTTTGGCATAGGATCGTCCCAGATCGATGGGCAGGCAATGATGGCTGACTGTTGCTGCAGTTCCAGAAGCTGCGCCTTCGGCAAGAACCCTGTCATCCTTGCCTGTTTTCCGATTGGCGCCAGCGCGTCGGCAATCTGAGCTTCGTAACTGCCTGGTTTGCTTGATTCAAAGCGCCGTGCGCCGGCAATGACGACTTCCCATTCGGGATGCTGGCCGACCACCTTGGCAAGCGCTTTCGAAAATTCAAGGATGCCTTTTTCCGGTACCATCCTGCCGGCCAACAGGATCATCGGTTTTTTGGCTGTCGGCGTTTCGTTCGGCCGGCGGGCCCCGTTTCGGGCCGTTGCGATTTTTTCGGTTGCTTCGCTCTCTCGATCGATCCCGTCGAGGAAGCAGTCGCGAATGTAGTCGCTGACGCAGATCACAGCCGACATGGCGCGCAGGAGATGGCGCCGTTCTGCAGAGCTACGGCTGCCTTTCATGTCGCGGGGGTCATTGTGGAGATAGAGGACGACGTTGAGGTCGGGTCGCTTCTTCTTGAGATAGGATGCCACGTGGCATCGGCTGTGGACTTCAACAAGATCTGGTGAACCGGAAAGGCGAAGATCATGAAGGTAGGCGGCGGCGAGCCCGATATTGCCGCCATGAAGCCAGCGATGTCTTGGTTGCAGCCCTTTGAATATGACGCGAGGGAAGGGCGTCCCGACTTCGGTTCCAACCACCCGAAAGCAATCCGGAGTTCGACTTTCCTCGATCAGGTCAAGAACAACGCCGGAGATGGCGCCGGCATTCTTCGGCCCAAACCTCTCCTTTGACGGAAGAAGGATATCGATGCGCGGTGCCGGACGTATATCGGAAAGAGAGCGGATCTCCGATGTGCGTTCGATTTGCATGAAAAGCCGCCGTCCGTGGGGTGAGTGGTGGTGAAGCCAAGTCATTCTATGCTACAGCCATGGCAAGACAACAGGCTATCGGCCGCTTTATGGATTTGCCTGCCTGTTTCGGAAGGGGGATATGGTGACGGCACCGCGTATTCTGGTGATCAAGCATGGCGCGCTCGGAGACATGGTGCAGGGGTTCGATTCATTTGCCGGCCTTCGCGCCGGACGGCCGGAAGCGAGGATCACACTTCTGACCTCGCCGCCATTTTCCGGCCTGATGCGCATGACGCCATGGTTTGACGAGGTGGTTGAAGACCGCCGCAGACCTATTTTTGATGTGCCGCAACTGCTGCGAATCCGTACCCTTCTTCATCAGGAATGGGAGATGATTGTCGACCTGCAGTGCAGTCGCCGGACATCACGCTACCACCGTTTTCTGACACCCTCTGGCACCCGCTGGCTCGGCACGTCGTCCGGCGCCAGCGATCCCTATCCGGATTTCACTGGGGTCAATAATGTTGAGCGGATGAAGGTCGCCGCGAAGATGGCAGGCGGTGCAGGCTCAGTAACGGCGCAGCTTGACTGGCTCGGCTCCGCCAAGGCGTCAATCAGTAAGCAAGCTGTTGTTCTGGTGCCGGGATGTTCACCGGCAAAGCCAAGCAAACGCTGGCCGGCGGCACATTTTGCGGCTGTGGCGCGAGAGCTGATGGCGAGTGGACGGGATGTCGCGATTGTCGGCACCGCAGCTGATCGCGATGCCGCTGATCTGGTCATCGCCGAGGCGCCAGGTTGCACCGACATGGTGGGCAAGACCGATCTGGCTTCCCTGACCACTTTGTTCGCCAGCGCGCATGCCGTGATCGGCAATGATACGGGGCCGGTGTTTCTCGCCGCCAAAACCGGCGTGCCGACGCTGATGGTGATGGGACAGGATACCGACCCCGACATGTCGGCGCCAACCGGAGCCAAAGCAGGCTGGGTCAGGCAGGACAGGATCGAGAACGTGGCTCCGCAGGCCGTGCTCGACGCGTTGCCCCACCTGACCGGTTCAGAAGGATGACCCCGGCTGTTTCAGAAATTCCAGTTCCTCGTCGCTGGAGGGACGGCCAAGTATGGCGTTTCGGTGCGGAAACCTTCCGAAACGCGCGATGATGTCGCGATGCTTGACGGCATATTCATAGGTCAGAGGGTTGGTCAGGCTCTCGAACAGCGGCAGAGACCTCTCCTGGATCGCAAGGTCCTCGCTATGCATCATCGGCATCAGCATGAACTGGCGATAGGCTGGATCATCATGCGAAAGATACTCACGCTCGGCGCATCGCAGGCTCAGTGCGAGCCCCATTTCGTCACCGGAGAAGGCGCGCGGCGTATCGCGGTAGATGTTGCGGGTGAACTGGTCGAGAAGAAGAATTAGCGCCAGACACCCGTCGGCATCATTGGCCCAGCCATCAAGACGTGACGCGAGGGCGGCCGTCACCGTCGGCTCGAACCTGTCGCGGATGGTCTCATCGAAGGCAGGGTCTTTTTTGTACCACTGTTCACTCAGAATTTCCCTGAACCAGAAATCGAGAACGTTCGAACTGGATTTCGATTTCCGCATGATCGTCTCCGGCAATGAAATTGGGCCGCTGGGCGGGTCAGATCATTTTACCTGGATTCATCAAATTCTTGGGATCGAGTGAAGCCTTGATGGCGCGCATAACGTCCAGCACTTCCGGCGCCTTGACCTTCGCAAGCTGCGCGCGCTTTGTCTGTCCGATCCCGTGCTCGGCGCTGATCGAGCCGTTATATTTGGCGACCTTGTCATAGATCAGTTCATACAGACGGTCTTTCTTTTCCCCGAAATCGGTGTTGCTTCTCTCGTCGGCAACGAGATTGAAATGCAGATTGCCGTCGCCAATATGCCCATAGCCGCAGATCCACAGGTTCGGGTCGATGGCTCTGACGCCCTCGACCATCTCGGCATAGAACGGCGCAAGTGCGGATTGCGACAGTGAGATGTCGGACCGCGCCACACCCTGCGAACGCTTGTGCGACTCAGGTGCCATCTCACGAACGTCCCAAAGCGCCTTGCGCTGTGTTTCGCTGGCCGCAATCGTCGCGTCGATCACCAGCCCGTCCTCCAGCGCCGATGCAAGCGTGTCCTGCATGATTTCCTGAAGTGGTGCGAGCCCGGTGTCATCGGCCATGCCGCTGGCCGGATTTGTGCTGCCTATTTCCATGAGCACATTCATAGCGCCCCTTGTGGCGAGCGGCTGCGGAATTTCGGGGAAGTGATGGAAAACAACGTGAAGGATGTCGGCCGGTATCAATTCAAACGCCTCGACGCCGCCGCCGGATGCGGCCTGGAGTCGATGAAGCAGTTCTACGGCGGCTTCGACATTGCGCACTTCGGCGAAGGCCGTTGCGCGTGAAACGGGCTGTGGAAAAAGCATCATGGTCGCGGCGGTTATGACGCCAAGCGTACCTTCAGATCCAACAAAGAGATGGCGCAGGTCATAGCCGGTATTATCCTTGCGAAGTCCGCTCAGGAGATTGAGAACACGGCCACCGATCAGGACCACCTCGACGCCAAGCGTCAGTTCGCGTGTGGTGCCGTAGCGAACCACATTGAGGCCGCCTGCATTGGTGCCGAGATTGCCGCCGATCGTGCAGCTTCCCTTGGCCGCCAGGTTGAGCGGGAAGTAAAGGCCCTGCTGCTCTGTCGCCTCGTGAAGCGACTGCAGGACGCAACCCGCCTCCACGGTCATCGACATGTTGACCGGATCAATCTCGCGGATCCTGTTCATGCGGCGAAGCGACAGCAGGATACTGTGTCCGGTATCATCCGGGGTCGCGCCGCCCATGAAACCGGTATTGCCGCCCTGTGGCACGACGGCAATATCGTGCCTGTCGGCAAGGGCCATGACCTGTGAAACCTGTTCGGTCGTGTCCGGCATCACCACGGCAAGCGATCTGCCGTGATACTGGCCATGCCAGTCGGTAAGAAACGGTGTGGTCTCGTCACCGCCAGTCTTAAGGCCTGAATCGCCGACAATCGAACGCAGTGCGGATATCAATTCTTCTGACACGAACAGCTTCTCCAATGATTGAGGTGAAACCTTAACCCCGCTGATGGAGGCGTCGCAACTGACCGGACGCCGCAGACATGGCCTGCTCAGGAACCGCGCGGTGCAGCGGCGCGGCGAAGCCTGTCGTTGATGGCCTCGCCAAGCCCAGTTTCGGGAATGGGCGCGACACCGATCAGGGATGTTCCGGTGGCATCAGCCGCATGAAGCATGTCGAAAAGGTTGGCGGCTGCCTCCAACAGGCTGCCGTCATGGCTGAGGTTGAGTCGCAGGGCGCCGGAACCATCAATCGGACCAAAGCCGATAAACTCCATCCCGTCGGGCGGCTTGACAACATTTGTGGCGACGCTGGCCGCTGGCGCGTAATGGCTTGCCAGCATGCCGGGACCAACCGGCCTTTCACTCTCATCCGGCGTCGGGTCTTCATCAAACTGGAAGCCGGTTCCAACAATTGCCGTCTGGATGTCGTCACGCGTCACGCCGCCCGGGCGCAGGATCCTGGCCGCACCGCCGCTGCAGTCGACAACGGTAGACTCGACTCCGCTTTCGCAGCGGCCGCCGTCAAGAACGATATCGATCCGGCCGGCGAGTCCCTCAAGAACATGTTCCGCTCTCGTCGGGCTGATGCGCCCCGAGAGGTTTGCGCTTGGTGCGGCGACAGGACCGCCGAAACTCCGCAGCAGCTTCCGCGCCGTCACGTTCGCCGGAACACGGAGCGCTATGCGATCCAGCCCGGCGCTTGTCAGTCTGGCGATGGGACAGCCGGTCCGGCGCTCGAGGATCAATGTTATGGGTCCAGGCCAGAACGCAGCGGCAAGACGTTTGGCAAACGGTGTTGCGCGGCCGAGGGCGAAGGCGGCTTCGATACTGGCGACATGGCTGATGAGCGGATTGAAGGAGGGGCGCTGTTTGGCGGCAAAAATACCGGCGACGGCATCCGCGTTACAGGCGTCCGCGCCCAGCCCGTAG
>JAYYLR010000200.1:0-5010 GCA_036143955.1 Pseudomonadota bacterium
GAGTTGTGACGCGCGATATTGAAGAATTTGAGAAGTTTCTGCTCGGCGACCTGACGAGGATCGACGGAGTGGCAACAATTGAATCATCCATCCCTCTGCGCCGCGTGAAAAGCAGCTCGGCACGAACGTTTTAAGGTTCAGCACTGGTTCAATGCGTCTATCGCAAGCTGAAGAATATCGAGCTGGATGAATTTATGAGAAGCGGCGGGCATAGATCCATGATGTGGTCCGAGCCCCATATCACGCCCACAGGCTGAAACGACTGGTCAGCGCGCGCTGTGCATAGCCCATTTTCGGGTTACCATAAGTGCATCCGAACACAGCCATCACGGGGATTTGCCATGACACGCCTGCCAATTCCAAACCGGGATGACCTGACCCCGGAACAGCGTGCGGTGCATGACAGGATCCTGTCCGGCCCGCGCGGCGGGGTGCGTGGACCGCTTGCCATATGGCTGCATCGCCCTGACCTTGCCGACCGGGCTCAGAAGCTTGGACTCTATTGCCGGTACGGCTCTTCCCTGCCCCCGCGACTTTCCGAACTGGCGATCCTGACGACAGCCAGGATCTGGGACGCTTCGTTCGAATGGGAGACCCACCGGCCACATGCGCTGTCAGCAGGGGTATCGGAGGATGTGGTCAACGCGCTGGCGGAAGACAGAACACCGGAATTCAAGGTCGAGGAAGAGGAGCTTGTCTATCTCTTCACACGCGAATTGAACCTGAAAAGATCCGTTTCCGACCTCCTCTTCGAAAGGACCGTGTCATGCCTTGGCCGTGACGGCACCGTCGATCTGGTCGGCGTGCTTGGCTATTACGGCCTGATTTCCATGACCATCAAGGCTTTTGACATTCCACCACCCTCGTAATGACGCCATCCATCATAGCGGTTCGACATGTTACGGGGATATGCGGCGTTAGTACGAACGTCCGGCTTGGCACGGCTGCTGCGCCGCGCCTGCCTGTCGTCGACCATGATCCAGTTAGATAGAGCTTTGCGAAGAGGTGGCGGGAGACGCCGTTTATTGGGTAGATTGCCATTGCAGGCAAGATAACAGTCCTCAGGGAAACAGCGTCAAATGACGTCTTCAGACAAAGGCAAAACAAAGGCGGCACCGGCAGATCACCTGTCTGATTTCAGCCGGGCAATCCTCAAAGCCGCAGGGGCAGACGAGGCGACGGCCCGCGACGCAACCCGCGCGATGCTGCATGCGAGCATTCATGGCATCGACAGCCATGGGGTCCGGTTGCTACCGCATTATCAGGCCGCGCTTCGCGGCGGTAGGCTGAATGGAAGGCCGCAGGTCACTTTTACCCGCATCAAGCCCGGCACCGGCATGCTCGACGCCGACCATGCCCATGGTGCGCGGGCCATGTACGAGGCCGTCGAACGGGCCGCCGAACTTGCCGGTGAGACCGGGATCGCGGCTGTTGCCGTCAGCAACAGCTCGCATTTCGGCGCTGCCGGCGCCTATACGCTGGAACTGGCCGGGCGCGGCCTTGGCGGCATGGTGTTCGGAAACTCCGACAGCCTTGTCCGGCTTCACGACGGCGCGAAGCGGTTTCACGGCACGAATCCGATTTCGGTTGCCTTCCCAACGGCCGGGAATTCCTGGCTTCTCGACATGGCGACAAGCTCGATCCCGTGGAACCGGGTTCAGCTCTACCGGTCGACCGGCACGACCCTGCCGACAGGCATTGCCTCCAACGCGGCCGGACGGGACGTCGACGATCCGCGGGAGGCGGAGATGCTGGCCCCTCTTGGCGGAGAGTTCGGCTTCAAGGGAGCCGGGCTTGCCGGAGTCGCTGAAATTTTCTCAGCCGTGATGACTGGCATGAAGATTTCGCCCGACCTGATGTCGATGGACGACCCGGACCTGTCCACGCCGCGCCGGCTGGGGGCATTCATCATCGCTTTTGATCCGGCCGCATTTGTCACAGGCGCGGTTTTCAGCACCGGAATGGAACATTACCTTGCGTCGCTTCGCGACAGCCCGCCCCGCGACGGTGCACGGGTGCTGGCGCCAGGCGACCGCGAATGGCAGGAAGCGGAACGGCGGCGTTCACAGGGCATCCCCCTTGATCCAGCAACCATTGACGCCTTCAAACACCTCGAAAGCACCACCGGAATCCGTCTTCAAAGAGCACCGGAATAGATTTTCCGCGCAACGGCTGGGGCCTCATCGCGATGCGAACAGGAAATCATGGCCTGATCGCATCATGGTCGGTTAGCATGGCGTTGGCCGATTTTCGGCCACCGTTTGATGTATCGTTCGCGCACCCCGGAGAGCCATATGGCTTTGACAGATCCAGACAGACTTTTTCCCGTCGAGCCGCGCCTGAGGGATATTGCACGCGCCCTGTTCGACACGGTCGAAAAGCTGCCAATCATCAGCCCGCACGGCCATTGCGATCCGCGTTGGTTCGCCGAAAACCGGAGATTCCCCAATCCCGCGGAACTTCTGGTGATACCTGACCATTATCTTGTCAGAATGCTCGTCAGCCAGGGCGTCACGCACGCACAGCTTGGCATCCCAAGGCACGATGGCGGGGCATGCGAGACCGATGCCCGCGCCGTCTGGCGCTTGTTCGCATCGCACTATCACCTGTTTCGCGGCACTCCTTCGGCGATGTGGCTCGACCATTCATTCGAACATCTCTTTGGAATCGATAGCATCCTATCTGCCGACACCGCCGACAGCCACTACGACCATATCGACGACTGCCTCGGACGGGACGGCTTCCGGCCCCGCGCCCTGTTCGAGCAGTTCAATGTGGAAGTGCTGGCAACGACCGACGCCGCGACCGATGAGCTTGCCTGGCACAGCCAGCTTCTCGACAGCGGCTGGGACGGCAATGTCATCACCACCTACCGTCCCGATGCCACCATTGATCCGGAATTCGAGGGTTTTGCGGCCAATCTGGCCCGCCTTGGCGAATTGACGGGCGAGGACACCTCCAGCTGGACCGGCTATCTTGCCGCGCACCGGGCGCGACGGGCCTTTTTCAAGAGCTTCGGTGCCACAGCGACCGACCACGGCCATCCAAGCTCACGAACGGCGAACCTGCCACCGGCCGAGGCCGAAACACTGTTCTCGAGAATTATCACAGGGTCCGGTAGTGCCGAGGACGCGGATCTCTTCCGGGGCCAGATGCTGACGGAAATGGCGCGGATGAGTCTTGATGACGGGTTGGTCATGCAGATCCATCCCGGCTCGCGCCGCAACCATTCACCCGATGTGCTGAGCCGCCATGGCCGCGACATGGGCTTCGACATTCCGGGGCGTACCGACTATGTCGATGCGCTGAAACCGCTTCTTGATGCCGTCGGAATGGAACCTGGTCTAACAATCATCCTCTTCACGCTCGACGAAACAGGCTACAGCCGTGAACTGGCACCTCTTGCCGGCGCCTACCCGTCACTTCGTCTTGGCCCGCCATGGTGGTTCTTCGACAGTTTCGAGGGCATCCGCCGGTTCCGCGAAACGGTGACCGAGACATGCGGTTTCTACAATACCGCGGGCTTCAACGACGATACGCGTGCCTTCTGCTCGATCCCGGCCCGCCATGATGTCGCGCGCCGGTCCGACTGCGCCTATCTGGCCACCCTTGTCGGGACCGGCCGTCTTCGCGAGTCCGAGGCCTTCGAGGTCGCACAGGACCTGTCCTACGGCCTCGCCAAGGCCGCCTACAGGCTGTAGCCGATGAGCGAAGCGCCGAGGCTTGTCAGAACACGCGAAATTCCGGCTGGCGGAATCGTCCATTTCGGCCCCGGCGCCTTTTTCCGCGCCTTTATCGCGCCCTATACGGACGAGGCCATGGCCGCGTCCGGCGGCGACTGGGGGATCACGGCGATAAGCCTGAAGAGCCGTACCGCCCTCGACCAGCTTGTTCCGCAAGGCTGCCAGTACACCGCCGTGGAGCGCGGCGTCGACGGTGATCAGGCATGCCAGATCGGCGCCATACGTGACATACTCCTGGCGCTGGAACGCCCATCAGACGTGATCGCCGCGCTGGCGAACCCCGCCACGAGGGTTGTCACCCTGACCGTGACCGAAAAGGGGTACTGCCATGACCCGCTGACAGGCAGGCTGCAGGCGGATCACCCCGACATTCGTCATGATATCGGCAACTTGGACGCCCCACGGACGGTGATCGGCTTCCTCGTTGCCGGCCTGCAGTGCCGGCGCGAGGCTGGCCAGCCTCCCTTCACCGTGCTGAGCTGCGACAATCTTCCGGCAAACGGCACCATGCTGCGCGGCATCGTCACCGAATTTGCCGTCATGATCGATCCTCAGCTTGCCGCCTGGATCGAAGCCGAGGTCAGCTTTCCCTGTTGCATGGTTGACCGGATAACACCCGCCACGACGAAGGCCGATCTCGATCGTATTGCGGCTGCACAGGGTCGTCTCGACCTTGCTGCCGTTGTCCATGAACCCTTTCGCCAGTGGGTGATCGAGGACGATTTTCCTTCTGGCCGTCCCGACTGGGCTGTTGCCGGAACGCAGTTTGTCAGCGATGTCGAGCGCCACGAGCTGATGAAGCTCCGCTGCCTGAACGGCACCCATTCGACGCTTGCCTATCTTGGCTATCTGGCAGGCCATGAAACAATCTCGGACGCCGTTGCAAACCCTGCATTCTCGGCGCTCTGCAGACGACTTTGGCAGAATGAGATCCTGCCGACGCTGCCGGCGCCGGAAGGCGAGGATTTGCCGGCATATTGCGAGTCCCTGCTCGACCGATACCGCAATCCGGCAATCCGGCACCGCACCTGGCAGATCGCCATGGACGGCAGCCAGAAACTGCCACAGCGGCTTCTTGGCACCATCAGTGACTGTCTTGCCGCGGGGCATGTGCCACACGGGCTTTGTCTCGCCGTTGCCGGCTGGATGCGTTATGTCGGCGGCACCGATGAAGCGGGAGACCCCATAGACGTTCGCGACCCGATTGCCGAGCAACTCAAAGCCGCGGCCAATTCGGCCGACCCTGTGGCCTCGCTGTTAGCAATCG
>JAYYLR010000201.1:0-4914 GCA_036143955.1 Pseudomonadota bacterium
CCGGCAAGCCGGTAAGGCTTTCCGATGTTTCCGGTGCCGTCTGATGAAGCTTGGGGTTTTTGCCAAGAGCTTTGCGGGCGACGACCCCCTGACCGTTCTTTCGGCAAGCCGCGCAGCCGGCTTCGAGGCGGTTCAGTACAACTTGTCCTGTTCCGGAATCGGCTCGCTTCCCGAAGCGATTCCTGACGGTGCCGTTCAAGAGATACGTCATGCGGCACGCGCGACCGGTGTTGGCATAGCCGCCATTTCCGCGACCTACAATATGACGGACCCCGACCCTGACAGCCTTGCCGCGGGACGCCGGGCGTTTCTGGCAATCTGCGAGACGGCGGGCAGCATCGGCAGCAACATTGTCACTGTCTGCAGCGGCAGCAAGCATCCGACGGACAAATGGCAGCCTCACCCGGCCAATGACGACCCGCAGAGCTGGACCGACATGTGCAAGGAATTCGAGATCATCTGCGAGCATGCAACGCAGCACGGCGTACTGGTCGGCGTCGAGCCTGAGCCTGGAAATGTTGTCAGGGACGCAGACCGGGCGGCGCGGCTGATTGCCGATTTTGCCGGTGGGCCAATCAGGATCGTCCTCGACCCGGCCAATATCATCGACGGGGTTGCGCCTGAACAGCAACGCCGGGTCATCGATCAGGCGCTGGACCTGCTCGGGGACCATCTCGCCCTCGCCCATGCAAAGGACAGGCATGCCGACGGCACGGTGGCGCCGGCCGGGCGCGGCACGCTCGACTGGGCGCGTTTCCTGGGCGGTCTGTCGGCCACCGGATTTGCCGGCACGCTTGTTGCGCATGGCATGGCGGCCGACGATGCCCCGGCCGTGGCCCGGTTCCTCGCCGATCAACTGGATAGGCTATAGGAATGCAGCTCGGTCATTTCAGTATCGGAAGCCTTCGCCTTGCGACGAGCTCTGTCGGCGAAGGCCGGAATTTTCTGTTTCTGCACGGTCTGTGCGGCGACGCCGCGCAGCCGATAGAGGTCTTTCCAACCGAAGCCGGCTGGCGGTGCCACGCCCTCGAGAGCCGCGGGCATGGTCGGTCCGATATCGGCGAGCCTGCAGATTTGTCCATCTGCCGTTTCGCTGAGGATGCCGCGCGTTTTCTGGAGGCGCTTGATGGCCCGCCACCGGTCATCGGCGGCATTTCGATGGGGGCGGCGATTGCCCTGCGCCTTGCCGCCACGCGCCCCGATCTCGCTAGCGGGCTCGTGCTGGCGCGCCCGGCATGGGTCGACCAGAGCGCGCCATCCACATTGGCTCCGCATCGCGAGATTGCGGCCCTGATGGTGGCGCATGAACCCGCCACGGCAAAACGTCGGTTCGAGACGTCAGACACGGCGCGCCTGGTGGCGGCGGAGTCGCCCGACAACCTGGCTTCGCTGGTCGGTTTCTTCGACCGACATCCGCTCGATCAGACACAGGCACTTCTGGCGGCCATCGCAGATGATGGTCCGGGTGTCAACAGACCGGCTATCGCCGCGATTGACCTGCCGACACTGGTAATCGGCACGGACAGGGATTTTGTGCATCCGCTGTCCATGGCGAAGGAACTGGCATCGCTGATTAGCGGCGCCACCCTTGCCCGCATCCCCGCAAAGTCGGACAATCGCGAGGAACACGTCGCTGCGTTCAGGCGCGCCCTTCACCTGTTCCTGAAGGAGATTGGATGATGGATGGACAATCCCGGTTCCCTGGCACCCTGCCTAAGGGCCGCCTTCTGGCGGAATTCTCGCTCTGGTCGGCCGACCTGGTGCGGATCGCCGACGATGTGGCGCGTGTCGATGACCATGTCGACATTTATCACGCAGATGTGGCAGACGGTCACTTCTCGCCGGCCATGCTGCTGTTTCCCGACCTGATATCCCAGATAAGGCCGCTGACCGAAAGACCGATCCATGTGCATCTGATGGTTGCCGACAACGCGCTGGCGAACCAGATCGACCAGTTTGCCGCCGCCGGTGCCGACATTATCTCAATTCATGCCGAGAATGCCGACGTCGGGACGGCTCTGGACAGGATAGCCGCAAAGGGCCTGGCGGCCGGTCTCGTGCTGCAGCTTCATACACCCGTCGCATCCATCCAGTCTCATCTCGACAGGCTGGCAATGCTGACACTTCTTGGCACGAAGATGGGGATCAAGGGCGTCGGGCTCGACCCGCAGGCCGAAGACAGGCTCCGTGAGGCGCGCGGCATGATCGCCGCAACCGACGGCCAAACTCTTCTTGCCGCCGATGGCGGCATTCGGGACCACACTGTCCCGGGGCTCCGCGAAGCCGGCGCCGACACCATCGTTATGGGATCGCTTGCCTTTGGCGCCGAGGATTTGCCAGGCCGTATGGCCTGGGTTCACGCCCAGCAGGGGCCTGCCTGAGATGTCTGCTGCAGCCGTCATCGCCGTCGACATCGGCGGCACGCAGGTTCGCGTTGCCCTTTTCAAGGATGACAGGCTGCAGCAGCGTGCCGCCCTGCCAACCGACGTAACAGGCGGCCCCTCCGGCGTGATGGACCAGATTGACGCTCTGATTGAACAGATGGTGGCAAAGGACGACCGCAAGACGATCACCGGCATCGGCCTGTCGCTTGCCGGACCGATAGACACCGAATCAGCGGTGGTGACCCGGATACCGACATTGCCGGGCTGGGACGGATTGCCGGTCGCGCAGGCACTTTCAGAGCGAACCGGATTTCCCGCACGGGTCGAGAATGACGGGATCGCCGCAACGCTTGGCGAGTGGCGCTATGGCGCGGGACGCGGTGTCAGCAACATTGTCTATCTGACAGTCAGCACAGGCATCGGCGGCGGCGCGGTGGTCGACGGCAGGCTTCTTCATGGACGAAAGGGAATCGCCGGGCATCTTGGCCATATGCGCATGGCGCAGGAGGGTCCTACCTGCCCCTGCGGCACGGTCGGCTGTTTCGAGGCGTTGGCGTCCGGATCGGCACTCACTGAACGGGCCGTGTCAACAGCCGACAAGTCGGATCATCTTGCGGGCATTGCGCAATCGCGCGCCATAGACGCGCGCGATGTCTTTGAAGGCGCACGCGCCGACGACAGTCACTGTCTGGACCTCGTCGCAGAAGAGGCGAGGTATCTCGGACAGGGCATCACTTCGGTCATTCACATCTTCAGCCCGGACCGTGTGGTCATGGGAGGTGGGCTCTCGAAGGCGTTCGACCAGCTCGAGCCCGGCATCCACGAGATTATCCGAAGGGATGCGATGCCTCCCTTCAGGAGCGTGCCTGTCGTGAAATCCGCCCTTGGCGATGATTCAGGGCTTTTCGGAGCGGCAAGCCTTGTACTTGATGCGTCCGGAGCCTGATTTGAATTCCCGTCCGGGCCGTGTATCCTTGCAGGCGAAAGTTGTTCCCTCGGGGAACAGGACGGCAGGAGGAAGCAGACAGCGGCCAGCAACGGGAGGACGCGATGAGCGAGTCCAGATACGGAAGTGAAGACGCACGGGGCCATTGGGTGCCCGAAAAGCCGATCAGCTACGGGCCCGCATTCTCATGGCCACCACAGCCGAAAGCTCTTGTGAAATGGTTCTTCGGCTTTCCCGGCTACCTGCTTCCCTGGAACGTACCCTATGCGCTTCTTGCGATCTTCATCTGGTTCTATCTGACACCGCCGCTCGAGCATTTCCAGACGCTTTCCCTGTCCTGGTTCGCTGTCATTCTCGCCCGCAACCTTGCGCTGGCCGTGCTTGTCTACGGGGCGTGGCACATGTGGCTCTATGTCTGGCGGAAACAGGACACCAGTTTCAAATACAACCGCAAATGGCCTGACGAGAACGCCGAACGCTTCACCTTCAACAACCAGAACTACGACAACATGTTCTGGACGCTGGCTAGCGGCGTTCCGATCTGGACCTGTTACGAGGTGCTGCTGCTGTGGGCCTACGCCAACGGCTACGCCACGATAGTGAGCCCGGTCGAAAACCCGGTCGGGTTCGTTGCGCTGTTTTTCCTCGTGCCGTTCGTGCATGAGGTCGGGTTCTATTTCGCCCATCGGCTGCTGCACTGGCCGCCGCTCTACCGGATCGCGCACCAGCTTCATCACCGGAACACCAACCCCGGCCCCTGGTCGGGGCTGTCAATGCACCCGATCGAGCATGTGATCTATTTTTCGTCCATCCTGATTTTCTTTCTCGTTCCGGCCCATCCGATCCACATGATCAATCTTGCCTCGCGGCTCGGCGTGGCGCCTGCGCAGGGTCATACCGGATTCGACCGGGTGGTGGTCGGCGACGAGGCATCGATGGACACTTCCTATTACGCGCACTACCTGCACCACAAATATTTCGAGGTGAATTATGCCGATGGCATGGTGCCGCTGGACAAGTGGTTCGGGTCCTTCCATGACGGCACAGCGGAGGCGCATGAAGCGATGAAGGCGAGACGCAAGCGGCGCGGGGTCTAGTTACCCGCGGCACAGATCCGCAGCATAGGGAATCACCTGACCAGACAAGGAAAGACAAAGGCAGCATGGAAAGACGGCAGGTCGGACAGACGGGTCTGATGATCGATACGCTCGGTCTTGGCGGCGCGCCGCTCGGCGGCAATTTCATCGATCTCGATTACCGCCAGGCAGCAGAGCTGATCGAAACGGCAAAGCAGGCCGGGATCGGCTATTTCGACACCGCTCCCTGGTACGGGTTCGGTCGATCTGAACGGGTCATGGGCGACCTGCTGCGGCACACTGACTACATACTTTCCGACAAGGTTGGGCGCCTCCTGAAGCCGGGGCCGGTCGAGAACCCGTCCGAATTCGGGATGGTCGACCCCCTGCCCTTCCATGTCGTCTACGACTACAGCTATGACGGAATCATGCGTGCCTTCGAGGACAATCTGCAGCGACTCGGCCTCGACAGGATCGACATCCTGCTGGCGCACGACATCGGCAAATT
>JAYYLR010000202.1:0-3012 GCA_036143955.1 Pseudomonadota bacterium
CGGCGACGAAGGCACCGCGAACCGACCCGATGCCACCGATGATGATGACGACGAGCGAGAGGATCAGCAACGGCTCTCCCATTCCGGGCTCGACCGCCGTCAGCGGACCTATCATCATGCCGGCAACGCCGGCGAAACAGGCGCCGACGGCGAAGACGAAGCGGCGAAGAAGCCGGATGTTGATCCCGAGCGCGGCCGTCATCGCCTCGTTGTTCGCCCCGGCCCTGACCATCGCCCCGACCCGCGTATGCGACACCAGCATGTGAATGCCGATGGCGCAGGCAAGCCCTACGATGATGACAACGAGGCGAAACATCGGATACGGCGCGTCGGGCAGGATGTTGACGAAGCCCGAGAGCGCCTTTGGCAGGTCGGAAAAGAGGGCAGCCGGTCCGAAGCCGATTCGGATCAGCTCGTTGAAGAAAAGGATCAGTCCGAAAGTCGCCAGAACCTGGTCCATGTGATCACGCCGGTAAAGATGGCGAATCAACAGGAATTCAAGCAGAAACCCGCTGGCGAATGTGATCGGAATGGCCAGCATGATGCCGACAAGGAAATTGCCTGTCAGCGCTGTCAGGCTGGCCGCGGCATAGGCGCCGATCATCACCTGCGCGCCATGCGCCAGAAAGACGAAATCCATGATGCCGAGTATCAGCGTCAGACCGGCCGCAATCAGGAAAAGCATAACGCCCGACTGAAGGCCGTTGAACATCTGCTCGAGCAGAAGCGTGACTGTCATTGACCGGACCTGTCGACGAAAAGGAAAGAGGCTGCCGGGACCAACCCGGCAGCCCTGATGTCAGTTGCTAGAACTGGCAGTCCTTGGCATAGGCGTCACCATGGTTTTCGAACACGGTGCCAATCACCTTGGTGGTCGGCACGCCGTCCGCATCCATCACCGCCTCGCGGAGATAGATGTTCTGGATCGGGAACTGGTTGCTGTTCATCGCCAGCGACCCGCGGGTCGTGGGGATGCCGCCCTTTGCGAGCACGGCGCGCATGGCGGCCGAATCCGAACTGCCGGCCTTGCCCGCCGCATAGTCGATCGCCATCATCGTGTCGTAGGCCTGCGCGGCGTAGAAGGACGGATATCCACCGAACTTGGCTTTGTAATCCGCAACGAACTTCTTGTTCATCGCGTTGTCCAGATCAGGTGACCAGGTCTGCGTCGAGACGACGCCAAGCGCCGTGTCCTTAAGGGCAGGCAGCGAGACACCATCAACCGTGAAGACCGTGTAGAGCTTACTGACACTGTCCATGCCGGCCTGATTCCACTGCTTCACGAAATTGATTCCCATGCCACCCGGCTGGAAGATGAAGGTCGCCTCGGGCTTGGCGGCGCGCAGTGTCGACAGTTCGGCCTGGAAATCGCTCTGGCCAAGCTGGGTGTAGACCTCGGCGACGACATCACCCTTGTAGTGGCGCTTGAAGCCGGACAGCATGTCCTTGCCGGCCTGGTAGTTCGGCGCCATCAGATATACCGACTTGATTCCGGCATCCTGCATGTATTTGCCCATACCCTCGGGGGTCTGGTCGTTCTGCCAGGACATCGACACGAAATTCTCATGGCAGCCGGAACCGGCGATCGGCGACGGGCCGGCGTTCGAGCTGATCAGAAGCGTGCCCGAACGCGTCACGGGCTTGTGGATGGCCATCATCAGGTTCGACCAGATGACGCCGGCCACGACATCGACCTTGTCGCTCTTCACCAGCCTGTTGGCCAGTTGCTTGGCAACGTCAGGCTTGCGCTGGTCATCGACAAAAATGACCTCGGCGTCCATGCCGCCAAGCTTGCCGCCGGTATGTTCCATGGCCAGATTGACCGCGTTCTGCATCTGTTTGCCGATGATACCGGCACCACCGGAAAGCGTGGTCATGTAGCCGACCTTGACCGTATCCGCCAATGCCGGCACCGCGGTGGCCAGCGACATGGCAATGGCTGTCGTCAGAATTCTTTTCATTGTTCCCTCCCAAGAAATCAGGCGGTCTGATGCCGCTCCAATTCATTAATCGCAAAAGGCTAACACAGGCTTTCGATCAGTCAAATCCGCCGTTGTCACGGCCGTCAGACAAATCATCGCGGGGCAGATGCCGCAATCACACAAATCCGCACTCATTCGCGCTCTTCGTAATAGCCAAGCTTCTCCTGCAGCGGCCGGTCGTGAATGCGCACAAGAAAGGCCTCTTCGTCCGCCTCATGACTGAGGCTGGCGAAGACGGGCGCGCTGAAGGTGTCCTTGGGGCCCCATTCGACTATCTGACCGTCGATCGTCGTGCGGCCACGCCCGCGGACAACGTGAAATGCCGACGAACAGGACCGGCGCGGCGGCGTTGTCGTCATGCCGGCCGAGAGCATCATCGCGGTGAACCCCATTGTCGGCAGGACGTCCGCGCCGGTTTCCGGATTCACGTAATCCAGCTCCGGCATCGCGCCTTCACCGTGATCCGCCATCGCGCGGAGCGCGGCCTCGGTGCGATCCCAAGGATAGCGCATCATCGGATAACGCCTGGCCCGATGCGCCTGGCGCGAAGGCGCAAGACCGGCGGAACGATATTCGACCTCGCTGGCGTCGGGGCGGTTGCGGCGCGCCTGAAGGTCGCCCTCGCGCGCAAAGGATCCCTCAAGATAGACGAAAAGCGGCAGGTCCAGCGCATCCAGCCAGACAACAGGGTCCTGCCCCTCATGCCCGTGGTCATGCCATTCACCCCCGGGGGTCAGCACCAGGTCGCCTTCGCACATCGGCAATTTCTCGCCGTCAACGACGGTGAAGGCACCCTCGCCCTCGACGATGATCCGGACGGCGGACGGCGTATGGACATGCGCCGGCGCCGTCTCACCGGGAAGAAGTAGCTGCATCCCGAGATATATAGAGGCGGTAGCCTGCATTGCCCCTGGTCCTCGGCCAGGATCACAGAGTACGAGCACACGTCGCTCGGCCTTTTCGACAGGGGTCAGGTCGCCAGCCTCCATAAGAAGCGGCCGAACACTTTCATAGGTCCAGTGCCCAGGCT
>JAYYLR010000203.1:0-5499 GCA_036143955.1 Pseudomonadota bacterium
GGAGGGGTCTTGTTCTGGTCCGGCGACTCATACTGGAACACCTCGAGGTTGGTTCCGTTGCCGCAACGAAGATAGCGGAATTCGGTGATGACCGCGCGTGGGTGAACATGCAGATGTTCCGCCATCCAGTCAGAATCATCGACCCGGAAGTTGGTGGCGGCGGTGTACAGCACCTCCGCGCCAAGTATCCGCTCGAAGAAATCGCAGGCTTCGTTGATATCGGGCACGGTAAACCCGATATGTTCCATCCCTCTCATTCCCGGTATTGGCATTGTTTCCTCCTGTGTTGTGACTTGTGTCGGGTTGAGTTTAGAAATATTTCGACGAAAAATTGGCGAGACCCTTGTACTGGCCTGCATTGGCAATCGCTTCGTAAATGCCCCGATAGAGGGCGTGATGCTCCTCATACATGGCGCGATGCTCCTTGTTCGGGGTAAAGGTGCCTTCGATCTGCACCATCTGATCAACTGCCTCGTCGATGCTTGTGAAATGACCACTTCCGAATGCGCCGAGAATGGCGGCACCAAGAACGGTACATTCCTTCTCCTTAGTAACTTCGGTCTCCATGCCGATGACATCCGTCATGATCTGCGAGAAACCAGCGCTTTTGGTGCCGCCGCCGGTTAGGCGCAGCGTGGAGATACCGCCGTCGATATCGCTTTGGAAGGCGTCGACAACCATCTTCATTTCATGCGCGCAGCCCTCAAGAAGTGCCCGCACCAGATCGACCCGTGTGTGATAGTTGCCAAGGCCAATCAAACCGCCACGACTGTCGGCGTCGTAATAGGGCGTGACCTGGCTGGCAAGGAACGAGTGGAACAGCAGTCCCCGCGCGCCGGCCGGCGACTCCTGAGCCTTGTCCACCATGACCGAATAGGGGCTGGTGTTGCGGCTTTCCGCTTCCTGAACCTCATCAAGGCCAAGATTGTCACGCCACCATTTAAGCGAAGCTCCGAGACAGAAGGCGCCGCCCTCGATATCCCAGGCATTAGGAACGCCGTGACCGCCCCACCACAGATTCTTGCCCTTGATCCGGTCGACGCTATCAAGATGGGCAACCATGACACCGGCCGTGCCGACGGTGAATTCCGCCATGCCCTGCCGGATCACGCCGGCCCCGATGGCCGCGCATTGCTGGTCACCGGCACCGCGGCATAGGATGACACCCTCGGGAATGCCGGTGGCCTCGGACGCTTGCTTCGACACCTTGCCGACCATGCCGGACGGCGGGCCGACCGGCGGTACGCGATCACGGCTGATGCCGCACATTTCGAGCACGCGATCGCTCCAGTCAAGCTTGCGAATATCCATCATCCCGTTGAGAGTAAGCGACGCCGGATCGGTCTCCCACCTGTCGGCGCCAAGAAGATACAGGAAATATTCCTGACCATTGGCGAACCAGGCCGTCTTCTCGAACGTGTCGGGCTTGTTGTCGCGCAACCAGGCTATCTTCGCCGCCACCCAGAGAGGGCTGAGCTGCATACCGGTATGTTCCTGATATTCCTCTGGCGTGATGTGCTGGCCGAAGATCTCCGGATAGTCGCGCGCCCGGGTGCAATACCACAGGATACTGTCCTGAAGCGGCTTCTTATCCTTGTCAAGAAGGCACAGGGTGCCGCGTTGGCTGGAAAATCCGACCGAGACATAGGCATCATCAGGCAGATTCGCCTGCGATGTCGCCTGTTTGGAGGCGACGCAGATGCCATCCCATACCTTTTCAAGGCTTTGCTCTCCCCAGCCAGCGTAAGGCGACTCGGACGGGTATTCCTTGTAACCGTGACCAAGAGCGTTACCCTTCTCATCAAAAATCATCACCGTGCATCCGGTGGTCCCCGCATCAATGCCAATGAATGCTTTAGTGTTGGTCGACATAAGTCCCTCCCGTAATTGTCTACCGTAATGATCCTAACCAGTGCGACAGCACCTGCAAGAAGGCTTCGCGCCGTTCGCGCTCGGCGGGTGCAAGCCCCGCGATCAATTCCGCCTTGGTATGCTGGATGTCGTTGGTCGGGCCGCAAAAGCGATCAGGTTCAAGGGCAAGCCCCGTATCACCATGACCTTGCCAGTTACGGTTCACCGAAAACCCGAACATCTCCAGCCGGTCCGGCCAGGTGGCGTCAAGCCGGCAGGCACCGTTTTCACTGTCCCAGACCACAAACTGGTGAAAGTCTCGCACACCACCTTCCCGCGCATAGGCGCGCAGGGCCTCGGGCATTGTCTCGTGATCAGGTATGCCACCCGCGAAATCACCCTCGACCGTTTCAATCGAAGCCTTTTCACCAAGCGCGACTAGGCAGTCGCGAAGGACGATATGCTTGCCGGAACAGGAACCCGCTCGTCGGTTGATGACCGTTTGCGGGTCGCGTACACCATCGGAGACGTAGTCGAAATTTCTGACTTTATGATAACAGGCTACGACCGTCGCCTCTCGACTCGCCCCGGCCAGGGGGGCGATGAATGCCTCTATGGTCTGGTCGTACTCTGTCACGTAGCCTTACCTAATAAATGGCAACCCCAGTATCGGCAGAAAATACGTTGAGGTCGTCCTTGCTAAGGCTGACAGCGCATTTGTCGCCAAGCTTCAGCGAGAAGTCGGTGCTGACACGCGCCCGGATCATCGTGTCGTTGACCTTTGCCTCGGCGAGGATCTCACCACCAAGCAACTGGCGAGCATAGATGGCGCCCGGGATGCTGCCGGCCGTCTTCTTGGCGTCGATCCCGACATGGTTTGGGCGGAACCCGGCAAGCACCTTCTGTTCCTTTGACGCGGCCAGAACCTTGGCCGCCTTCGCCCCAACGGCAATCTCATGCCCTTCGAAATCAAGCACGACGCCGGACCCCTTCTGCCGGATCACACACTCGATCAGCGACATTTGCGGCTCTCCAACGAAGGTGGCGACCCAGGCATTGGCCGGCTTCTCATAGATTCTCTGCGGGGTATCATATTGCTGCAGGACACCTTCATGCATCACCGCCACACGATCGGCCATGGACAGAGCCTCGAGCTGATCGTGGGTCACATAGAGCGAGGTCACGCCGAGATCCACCTGCAGGCGCTTCAGTTCGCTGCGCATACGCGCGCGAAGCTTGGCGTCCAGGTGTGCGATCGGCTCGTCGAACAGGAACACCTGTGGCTGACGCACGATGGCGCGGCCAATGGCGACACGCTGTTTCTGCCCGCCACTGAGTTCCTGCGGGCGCCGGTCCAAAAGATGGTCGATTTCCAGAAGCTCGGTCGCCTGCTTTACCCTTTCGGTGATTTCCTGCGCGCCGACTTTGGCGAGTTTGAGCGGGTTGGCGACATTGTCAAACACGGTCTTGTGCGGATAAAGCGCATAGTTCTCAAACACCATGGCGATATCTCGATCCTTCGGGGCGAGGTCGTTGACCACATTGCCGCCGAAGCTTATTGTGCCTGCCGATATATGTTCAAGACCCGAGATCATGCGCATGGTCGATGATTTGCCACATCCGGATGGTCCGAGTATCGCAACGAACTCCCCATCCTTGATATCCATGGTCAGGTCATGAACCGCGGCGACATCGCCCATGCTGCCGTAGTACTTGTAAACATTCTCAATTCTTACATCTACCATTGGTGGCTCCGTATTGTCCTTTATTGACCTGACAGTAGTGACCTGACGGCGATTATTCGCGTACCGCACCCATGGTGAGACCGGCGACAAGGTACTTGCGCACCAAGAGACCAAGCGGGATCATTGGCGCTGTAGTGATCACACCGGCAGCCATGATTTTGCCCCAGTCGATATTCTGCGGCTGCACAAGTTCCTTGGTAGCGGCTGGAAGCGTCTTCGCCCCACCGCTGCCAATGATGGTGGCAAACAGGAAGTCGTTCCACGCGAACAGGATGCAGAGCACAAGGAACGCCCCCACGCCGGGCGCCACCAGCGGCACAATTGTCAAAAACGCCTGGAAGCGGGTGCACCCGTCAACTTGCGCCGCCTCTTCAATGGCGTAGGGTACATTTTCAAAGAAACCTTTCAGGATCCAAATGGCGAAAGGCAGGTTGAAGGTCGTGAAGGCTAGGATAAGACCCGGCAGTGTCCCAACAAGATCAAGCGAGCGAAAAATGGCATACAGTGGCACGGTCACGGCCACCATCGGTGCCATACGCGTCGAGATGATCCAGAATAGCAGGTCCTTCTTGCCGCGGAACTCCATCCTAGCCAGGCTGTAGGCGGCCATCGACCCCAGCGTGACGGCGACAAGCGCCGAGCCGAGCGAGGCTACAAGACTGTTGAACAGGTAAACCCCGAAATTATTTTCGGCGAACAACACGTAATAATGTTTGAGGGTCGGCGTAAAATCGAAGAACATCGCTACCCCTGCCCAGTCGCCAACAGCAGGTGTGTCGAAGGCATCAAGCAGATCCTTCATTGAGGCCATGACCATGATGAAAAGCGGCAACAGTGTCCAGACAAGATAGACGGCAAGAAAGATCGGCGTCAGGATCTTGGCCAGCTTCAGCAGTGGGCTGTTGTCATATTTGATTATTTCGCGTGAAGCCATTGTAAACCCTTTCCATCAATCCTGAGCCGACATGGCCTTTTTTCGCGCTGGATCCTCAAAGATTCGCACAAGTATCAAGCCAAGAATGATGGTAACGACAAGCAACGAGAACGCGATCGCCCCGCCCCGCCCTAGCTTGAAAAACTTGAATGACACATCGAACAGATAAACTGGCAGCAATTTCGTAGAGTCCGCCGGTCCGCCGCCCGTCAGCGCCAAAATGGCATCGATAAACCTGAAATTGTCCATGAAGCGCAACAGGATCGCGATCAGCAGGAACGGGAAAATGTTCGGCAGACTGACAGAGAAGAAGTTTCGTATCGGACTCGACCCGTCGACCATGCTAGCTTCGAGCTGGTCCTGCGGAACGCGTTTCAATCCTGCAAGTGTTATCAGTGTGATCAAGGGCGTCCACTGCCATACATCGACGATAACAATGCCATAGAGCGCCGTTTCTGGTCGTCCCAGAATAGATGCGCCACCAAGTATGCCCAAGCTCTCGAACAACCAGTGATACCAACCGAAGGTTCCGTTATACAGATAGAACCACAGCAGCCCGGCGACCACTGGTGAGACCATCATCGGCATCAAAAAGAGCGTCACCAGAGCCTTTTCGTAGCGGGAGTTGTTCAGGATGACCGCTAAAAGAACGCCGATGATGATCTCAAAAGTCAGACATAGCGAGGAGTATTTTGCGAGAAGAACCCAGCCATCAAAATATTTTGCGTCGGAAAGCAGTCTCGCGTAATTTTTGAGGCCAACCCATTTGTCATCCACTGGTCCAAGCTTGACCTTGTGGAGGCTCATGTAGATGAGCCAAAGGAACGGATATATTGTGATCGCTGCAAGCAGCGCAATTGCAGGCGCCATCAAATACACATAAAAAAGCCTCGAGGGAGACTTGTTCATTGTGTCCGGCTTCTCTTGACTAGCCCTGAAACCCCAAGCATCAGCGGTGAAAATTGGATG
>JAYYLR010000204.1:0-3342 GCA_036143955.1 Pseudomonadota bacterium
GACCTGGTTCCCGGTAGTGGAAAAACTTGTCGACTACACGCTTGATCGCCTTCCTTCTGAGGGACGCGGTAAGGTGATCCGAAGCGACCTTCTGGCCAGTGTCGGTGTCGATGAGGCAACCGGCAGCATCGACCCGCTTGGCATTTTCGCCATGGGATCCTTCACCGATATTCGAGCCGCATGGCAGAAGCTGATGCCAGCTGGCATGATCGATCTTCGCGAAGATGAAAGCTACCGCCGTGAAGTCAGGAAGCTGGTTCGTGATGTTGCGCATGGCAACACGATACCCAAAGGCGATGTGGTGACCCCGATGACGAGGCTTGCGGAGGCTGGCTTCCGCCTCGCGGTGCTGACCAATGACAGCGAGGAATCGGCCCGCGGGAGTCTTGAGGAAATCGGCATACTGTCGCTGTTCGATCCGGTTGTCGGCGCCGACTCGGGTTTTGGCGGCAAGCCTGATCCACAGGGTCTCCTGCATTGTCTTTCGGTCCATGGCACCGATGTATCTGAGGCGCTGATGATTGGCGACACGGGTGCCGATTTCGGCGCCGCCAGAAATGCCGGCGTTGCCGATTTCATTTGCATTGCCGATGATCCGGAATATCGTCCGCATGAGGATGTGAATGTCGCCAATGTGATCGCAAGGCTATCTGATCTGCCTGATCTGCTTGTGCGGCGGGGTGACATGAATCCGACAGGCGCATCCAGATAGGCCGTGGGGAACGGAGAGGGATGGAATTCAGGGGTACCTATACGCCGGCAATCACGCCGCTGAACGAGGACATGTCGATCAACTGGAATGGGTTTGACGCGATCCTCGAGCATCTGATCGCGGCTGGCGTTCACGGAAGCGTTGTTGGCGGAACGACGGGTGAATATTACGTCCATACTGTCGAGGAGCGGGTGGAAACGCTCCGCCGCGCGAAGGATGTCGTTGCCGGGCGCGTGGCGTTGATCGGCGGCACTGGCGCTGTCCGGACCGAGGACTCGGTCTCGCTTGCGAGGACGGTTGCCGAGATCGGCTATGATGCGCTGCTGGTGACGACACCTCCCTATGCGCAGCCGACCCCGCGCGAGAATGCGCTTCACGCACTCGCCATCGACCGGGCGGCAAACCTGCCGATCATGCTCTACAATTATCCCGGCCGCATGGCGGCCGAAATGAGCGAGGAATATCTCGACCGGGTCGGCCGCAGCCCCAATTTCTTTGCCGTTAAGGAAAGCTCCGGCGATATCAATCGCGTCCATATGCTGGCGCGCGATTACCCGCACATCCAGATGAGCTGTGGCATGGATGACCAGGCGCTCGAATTTTTCGCCTGGGGCGCGAAAAGCTGGGTCTGCGCCGGATCGAACTTCGCGCCGGAG
This sequence comes from Pseudomonadota bacterium, assembly GCA_036143955.1. GTDB lineage: Bacteria > Pseudomonadota > Alphaproteobacteria > Puniceispirillales > Puniceispirillaceae > UBA8309. The sequence continues at coordinate 1,369 of JAYYLR010000204.1, forward strand.
GCCCATATCGCCCTGTGGCGGACATGTGTCGAAGATGGGGATTTCGCTCTCGGGCGCTGCATCATGTCCGCCATGCTGCCGCTAATGCGAACGCTGGAACAGGGTGGCAAGTTCCTGCAGTGCATCAAATATGGCTGTACGGTCAGGGGCCTGCCCGCTGGGCCGCCAAGACCGCCGCTCCGTGATCTCAACAAGGACGAGAAACGAAGCCTCGCGCAGGTCATTACCGTGATGAACCGCACTATCGAGGGGCTGATGAACGAGGCGCGAGGCGCCGGAGGAGGCAGCTGATGTCCGATCTCTTGACCCATGATGAATACCGGGCCATCGCCGACGGCCTGACGCCGGCGACGACCAGTTTCATGGACGGATCCTTCCGTCGCGCCAATGGCGGAGGCACTTTCGACACCGTAAATCCAGCAACTGGTGCCGTGATCGCCAGTGTCGCGTCCTGTGATGAATCTGACGTTGATTTTGCTGTCGGAAAGGCGCGTGAAGCTTTTGATGATGGCCGCTGGCGCTGTCTTCATCCCTCCGAGCGCAAACAGGTGCTGATCCGGCTTGCAAAGCTGATCCGCCGCAACAGGCATGAACTTGCCGTTCTTGAGTCGCTTGATTCAGGAAAGCCGGTTCGGGACTGTGCCGAGATCGACATTCCGGAAACCATCAATACGCTGATCTGGCACGCCGAGGTGATCGACAAGCTCTATGACCAGACGGCGCCGGTCGGCGAGGATGCAATGGCGCTCGTGGTGCGCGAGCCGGTCGGTGTTGTCGGGGCTGTCCTTCCCTGGAATTTCCCGTTGTTGATGATGGCCTGGAAGATCGCGCCGGGTCTTGCCGCCGGATGCTCGATGATCGTCAAGCCGGCCGAGCAGACGTCGCTCTCCGCGCTTCGTGTCGCCGAGCTTGCCATGGAGGCCGGTGTGCCGGCTGGTGTGCTGAATGTCGTCACCGGAACCGGGCCCGATGCCGGCGCGCCAATCGGCCTTCACGGCGATGTTGACATGCTGTCCTTCACCGGCTCGACGGAGACCGGGCGAAGGTTCCTTCGCTACGCCGCCGATTCAAACCTGAAGAAGGTCGTGCTGGAATGCGGTGGAAAGAACCCGGCCATCGTCATGGATGACGCCGAAAATCTCGACCTTGTCGCCGAGCATCTGGTGAATGGCGCCTTCTGGAACATGGGGGAAAACTGCTCGGCCACCTCGCGTCTGATTGTTCACGAAAATGTCCGAGACGAGCTGCTTCCAAAGATGCTGGCACGGGTACGTGACTGGCGCATGGGCGACCCGCTGGACCCTTCGAACCATCTTGGATGCCTGATCGACGATTCCCACTGCGCCAAGGTCAGCGGCTATCTTGCGGCTGCCGGCAAGGGCGTCACCAGACTTGCCGGTGGAGAGGTCGAGGGCAATTTCGTCGCCCCGACGATCCTTGACGGTGTCGCGCCGGACAGCGCGCTGGCCACCGAGGAGATTTTCGGTCCCGTTCTGTCGGTCATCACGGTGAAGACCCTCGACGAGGCCATTGCCATCGCCAATGACAGCGACTACGGGCTTGCGGCCTCGGTCTTCACGGCAAACGCGGCACGGGCGCTTCGCGCGGCGCGGGCCATTCGCGCCGGTACCGTGACGGTGAACTGCTATGGCGAAGGCGACATCACCACGCCTTTCGGCGGCTACAAGCAGTCCGGTTTCGGCGGCCGCGACAACGGCCTTCATGCCCACGATCAATATTGTGAGATCAAGACGATCTGGGTCGATCTGTCGGACCGCCAGCCGGAAGAAGGTGTTGATGGCTGAATGATGACGGGCTGATGACCGACCGAACAGCACCAAGCTGGCACAATCACATCTATTTCGATGCCGACAGCCATGTCCGTGCCGAGGCGCTTGTCGACGGGATGCGGCAGGACTTTGGTGAACCAGCGCAGATCATCTATGGCAGCTGGCATCACAAGCCGGTTGGCCC
>JAYYLR010000205.1:0-2858 GCA_036143955.1 Pseudomonadota bacterium
CCTGCGCCCGCACGAGGAAATCCGCATCCTCGCGGGTATAGATGTCATTCGTGATAACGGCCATCGAAACATGAGGCGACAGGGCCCGGCACAGCGCCTCGGTCATGCTCGTCTTTCCGGCCCCGACAGGCCCGCCGATGCCGACTCTAAGTGGTCCGTGTTTCAGTTGCGGCACGGCTGTGGCTTGCGATGTCATGTTCTGTAGATCCGCTGTCCCGCCGTTTCATGTTCAAGAGCGCAGAGGTCGCCGGCAAGCGCGAAACTTCCCATTTCGTCGGGTGATGTAACCATGACCGTCTCCAGCGCACGTTCGATGACCGGCATGAGCGACCTCAGGCAGGACTGCCCCTCCATCTGGCCAATCGGGACCGCGCGAACGGCAACCGAGATCTGGTTCATGCAAAAACCCTGGAGGAAGGCAGCCAGCGTCGCGTGCGGCGCGAGCCCAAGTGCCCTCGCGGCAAGACCGACGGCCACCGGGTAGGCAAGCCCTTCGGGAAGATCGATATCCTGGGTCTCGCGCATGACATTGGCGAATGCGGCGCCAAGCTCGGTTGTTTCCTGATACCGCTCGGCACCGGCGCACAGAGCAAGACACAGGTCATTCACCTCACCGCCGGCAAGCGCCGCCCGCAGACATACCGTATCGGTGAAGGCGGTGCCGTTGAGAAGCGAGACAGTGAGCCAGTCGGCGAGGCTGTCACGATCATGAACCGCCCCTCGGGCGATTGCCGTCTCGAGCCCGCCCGAATAGCTGAAGGCGCCGACAGGAAATGCAGGCGAGAACCAGTTCTGGAGGATCAGCAGATGTTCGGCCGGCGTTGCAGTCATCTCAGTGCCCCTGTAAAGCGTGATCATGTTCCCCATGATCATGACCGTGCGTCCGGCCATGGCCGTAGGCGCCACCCTCCGGCGTAAAGGGCGCTGTCACGCGGTTCACCTGTGCGCCAAGCTGTTCAAGCATCGCCTGCAACACACTGTCTTCGCGGATCAGGATGCGGTCGCTCTCCACCTGGCAGGGCGTGTGCCTGTTGCCGACATGCCAGGCAATACGCACAAGGTTGTCGTGCCGCACCGCCAGAAGCGGCTCCGGCGCAGCCATCACGGCGATGACACGCCCGTCATCGAGCCTGAATCCCTCGCCCTGATTGATCGACCGTGTTTCGGCAAGTTCGACGAGAAAGGCCTCGCCACCGTCACTGACCAGCCGCTTTCTTCGCAGGAACCGGGCTTCATAATCCAGTGTCACCGTATCAGCGGCATCGCCGGCATGGAGATGGGTCTCGATGTCCTGTGCCAGATGCATGACGGGCCTCAGAACATGAAGTAGCGCTGCGCCATTGGCAGTTCTTCCGCCGGCTCGCAGGTCAGAAGTTCGCCATCGGCGCGAACCTCATAGGTTTCCGGGTCGACCTCGATGTCGGGGCAGTAATCGTTATGCACCATGTCGGCCTTGGAGATCGTCCGCGTCTTCGCCACCGGGACGGTCGCCTTGGCAAGCCCGAGCGTGTCCGCGATGCCGGCATCCTGCGCCGCGGCGCTGACGAAGGTGACAGCCGAATTCTCCACCGACCTGCCGAAGGCGCCGAACATCGGGCGGGTGTAGACAGGCTGCGGTGTGGGGATCGAGGCGTTCGGATCGCCCATCTGCGCGCAGGTGATGCTGCCGCCGATGATGACCATCTCCGGCTTCACCCCGAAGAAGGCCGGATTCCAGAGCACAAGGTCGGCCCGCTTCCCGACGGCGATCGACCCGATATGCGCCGATATGCCGTGGGCGATGGCCGGGTTGATGGTGTATTTCGCGACATAGCGCTTGACCCGCACATTGTCGTTGTCGCCGGTTTCATCGGGCAGCCTTCCGCGCTGGACCTTCATCTTGTGCGCTGTCTGCCAGGTGCGGATGATGACCTCGCCGACACGGCCCATGGCCTGGCTGTCGGACGCGATGATCGAAAAGGCCCCCATGTCATGAAGGATGTCCTCTGCCGCAATTGTTTCGCGCCTGATCCGGCTTTCGGCAAAGGCCACATCTTCCGGTATTGACTTGTCGAGGTGATGGCAGACCATGAGCATGTCGAGATGCTCTTCAAGCGTGTTCACCGTGTAGGGACGCGTCGGGTTGGTCGATGACGGCAGCACATGGCTTTCGCCGCAGATCTTGATGATGTCCGGCGCGTGGCCGCCACCGGCCCCCTCGGTGTGGAAGGCGTGGATGACGCGCTGCTTCATCGCGGCGACGGTATTCTCGACGAAGCCGCTCTCGTTCAGCGTGTCTGTATGGATCATCACCTGAACGTCCATCGCGTCGGCGACGGACAGGCAATTGTCGATTGCCGCCGGGGTCGTGCCCCAGTCCTCGTGAAGCTTCAGCGCGCAGGCGCCGCCAACGACCTGTTCCTCCAGCGCGGCGGGCAGCGCCGCGTTGCCCTTGCCGGCAAAGGCAAGATTCATCGGGAAAGCATCAGCTGACTGAAGCATCCGGCCGATGTGCCAGGGTCCGGGCGTGCAGGTCGTCGCCAGCGTGCCGTGGGCTGGACCGGTGCCACCACCAAGCATCGTCGTGAGACCAGAATGAAGCGCATCCTCAATCTGTTGTGGGCAGATATAATGGATATGGCTGTCGAACCCGCCTGCGGTCAGGACATGCCCCTCGCCTGCAATGGCTTCGGTTCCCGGGCCAATGACGATTTCGACCCCTGGTTGCGTGTCGGGATTGCCGGCCTTGCCAATGCCGCATATGACACCGTCCTTCAGACCGATATCCGCCTTGAAGATACCGGATGCATCAACGACGAGCGCATTGGTGATCACCGTGTCAACGGCACCTTCCGAGCGGCTTGTCTGCGACTGGCCCA
>JAYYLR010000206.1:0-3816 GCA_036143955.1 Pseudomonadota bacterium
ATGCTGATCTGCTTCGGCTTGTCCGCTTCCGGGATTTCGCGCGACAGGAAGACGGTCAGGATGCCGTCGACGAACTGCGCGTCATCGACCTTCATATATTCCGCCAGGCGGAACATTTTCGAAAAGCCGCGCTGGGCGATCCCCTGATAGAGGTAGTTGCCGGCCTCCTCGCCCTTGCGGGCCTCGATCGTCAGAACACCCTTTTCGGTCTGGATGCTGATGTCGTCGCTTCCGAATCCGGCGAGCGCCAGCTCGATCCGGTAATGCTCGTCATCATCCTTGGCGATGTTGTAGGCGGGGTAGTTCGGTTCCTTGCGATCGGCAAGGCGGTTCAATTCTTCGAACAGCGTGTCGAACCCGACGAACTGGCGGGCCATGGGGGTTGTAAACAAAGTCATCCTTGTCTCCTTTTTCAAGCGAGTGTGATGCCGTCTCCCGTTGCGGCAAGACGGCGGTTGGACATGTATTGGCGTAACCCGTTACGGCGTTACCATGTTGATATGGGTAGGTAATTTCGAATTTCAAGGGCACACCGCCCAGCAGGCGGGATGGTGCGTCATTGCCATGAAATGGCCTTGTTCGGACCATTTTGAGACCATGCTGCCACGGCATGATGAAACCATACCTTCATGGTTCCTCCCTGTGAAACGGGCCGGTTATGCCGGCCCGTTTTTTTGGCTTCTGGCGTGGTGGTCTCAGCTCTCCGGAGCCGCGCCGCCGGCCGCGCTCGCCGCCGTGATGTAGGCCTGCAGCGACTCGACGCGGGCATCGTCATGAACAAGATTCGTCGGCCGTTCGACGATGTCCTTCCAAATGCCGGTCGCGCGCTGGCTTGCCGTCAGTTCGCCCTTTTCCGTCCAGCTGCCGAAGTTGGCCCAGTCGGCGACAAGCGGTTCGTAGAACTCCGACTGGTAACGCGACATCGTATGCTCGGCGGCGAAAAAATGGCCGCCCGGCGGGATCTCGGCAAGCGCGCCAAGCGTTGTCTCGGGGCCGTCCGGAGTCGATTGCGCGCACAGTTCGGCAACCATCTGTAACACTTCCATGTCGGTGATGAATTTCTCGTAGGAGACGCTCAGCCCGCCCTCCAGCCAGCCGGCGGCATGGATCACGACGGTGGCCCCGGCCATGAGGCATCCCCAAAGCGCGAACTGGGTCTCGTTCGCCGCCTGCGAGTCGTTGATGTTGGCGGCCGAACCGCTGGCGCAGCGCCAGGGAAGGTCGATCAGCCGGGCAAGCTGGCCTGCGACCAGCGAGGCGCGGAAATGTTCCGGCGTCCCGAAGGCCGGCGCGCCGGATTTCATATCGACATTCGAGGTGAAGGTGCCATAGCAGACCGGCGCCCCCGGGCGGGCAAGCTGGGTGAGCGTGATGGCGGCAAGTGCCTCGGCATGGCTCAGTGTCATCGCCGCTTCCACGGTGATCGGCGCCATGGCGCCCATCAATGTGAACGGTGTGACGATCGACAGCTGCCCATGGCGTGCAAAATCTATCAGCCCCTGCGCCATCGGAATGTCGATCTGGCGGGGCGAGTTGGTGTTGATGATCGTGTAGCAGTGGCTTTCCGCCATGAAGGCCTCGTCGTCGAGGCCTCGAAAATTACGCACCATCTCGAAGCTTTCGCGCACCTGCGGGGTGCCGCGGCTGAAGATGTTCGGAAGCTTGTCGGATTCGACAAGCTGCGTTTGCATGGTGAAGTAATGGCGCAGGTTGGTCGGCACATCCTGCGGTTCGATCAGGGGCGGCACCATCTGCAGCACGTCGAAATGCTGCGTCATCTTTACCAGCTCGTGAAAATCACGTGCCGTTCCCGGGCGGCGTCCCCGCTCGAGATCCGTGGCATGGGGTGCGCCGGCGCCTGGCTGGAAGACGAGGCTCCCCGGCTCGAGAAGCACGTCCCTTTCCGGCACACCGCCACGGCACAGGATCGAACGTGGCGCCGATTCCAGCGCGGCATCCACCATTTCACGCCCGATCCAGACCATCTCGCTGGCATCGTCGACACGGGCGCCACCGGCACGAAAAAGCTGCCGCGCTTCGGCAAGCAGGATCTTAACCCCAAGGTCTTCAAGCGCTGTCAGCGCGGCATCATGCATCGCGGCGATAGCGTCATCGGAATAGAGTTTCATCTGCGGAAACGGATTGCGGAGCCGCCGGTAGTCAACCTTGCGCGCCGTTTCGCTACGGTCCCGCGCCTGTCGTCCGCGCCGCCCGCCGCGCGCCGGTACCTGTGTGTTCATGCCATGATCTCCCTCGCCACGAACTCAACCGGGGTCACGCTAGCAGACGGACAATGGCGGTCAATTCACTTTCACGGTCACTTCGCAAGCGGGGGAACGGACACCCTCTCGCCGGTGCGGCTGTTATACGCCACCATGCCGCCGCTTCGTGGCGCGATGCCTGTGATCGCGGTGATCACGACCTGATGCGTGACCATCAGCACGAGGCTGCCATCCTCGATGGCCCGCATCCGCTCGCGGAGGGCTGTGAGCGTCGTTTCCCGGTCCACATGACCCTCGAAGAAGGAATTGAGACCGTCATGCGTCGTGAACGGGCCCATGTCCATCTCGCGCGCGGTGTCCTGGCACCTGCACCAGCGGCTGCTGAGAATGACATCCGGTGCTATCCGGTTCTCCTGCATGTAATCGCCGATGGCACGGGCCTGTGCGCGGCCGACGTCATCCAGATTGCGCTGCGTGGTGCAGTCGTCGATCCGGAAATGCGCCGGGTCCCCGAAACCGGGGGCCAGCGCGTGTCGCAGGAACAGGACATCCGCGTCGATCCCGGCTATGGCCTCGCCAAGCGGTTCGGCCCGGGACGGTGACCCGGGCAGCAGCGCGGCTGTCAGGAAGGCCAGAACGATGAGCCAACCAAAAGGTGTCTTTGACGCCTGCAGGGTTTTGGAGTTTTTCATCATTCGGAAATGGGGCTCGGTACCGGACCTTGCAACCGCTTGCCGGTCTCTTACCCAAGCCAGTAGGGGTTGGACCAGGCCGACCGGCCCCGCGCATCGATTGCCACGATGCGGACGAATGCCGGATCGAACTTTTTCAGGTCGAAGCGTGCCCTCGTGATGCCGTCGCCGGCGACTGGTTCGGCATGGTGCTTGTCAGCGGCAAGGATGATCCGCTGCACCGGCGAGGTCTCGATCTCGATGACCGTGCCATCGCGCGTGATGCTGAGGATGTCCGGCCCGGTCGAGGCGTAGAAGTCACCTGCCTTCAGCGCCGCGAGAATCGCGTCCGATGTCAGGTCCCGCGCCGCCACCATGACCCAGCCGCCGAAGGCATCACGCGGAATGTCGTGGGAATCATCGGTGGCGGTGATATGGATGGGGAAGCCCTGATGCAGAAGGTAGTCGACGGTCGCCGTGCCGCCGCCTCGCGCCGCGTCGATTGTCGAGGCGTGGTTGTAGATTTCGACACCGTGGGCGCCGGCCTCGGCTAGTGCCTGTGCTTCCGCGTCCGTAAGGCTGTACCATTCGGGATGGGCAATGGTCACATAGGCACCGGCCGCAACGGCCCGCGACACCAGTTCCGGGCCTGTCTCGGTTTCGCCCGCCATCGCGAAACCGGGCGGCAGGCCGTTCGCCACGATGTGCCAGAGGCCGTCACGGTCATACAGCTTGCCATGGCAGTGAAGCTCGGCCGACAGAAGCGTGATGAAGTCGTCGCGATCCAGCGCGGATGCATCGTTCAGCGTCGCGGCGCAGAACCGTGGATTTGACCAGTAATGTTCGGAAAGGCATGTGAAGTGATATCCGGCGTCGCGGTATAGCCGCACCACATCCGCCGGACTGTTACGGCCGTCCGAATG